>NZ_JBQHUP010000005.1:0-79398 GCF_052065175.1 Dysosmobacter sp. HCP28S3_G4
CGTGCATTTTCTTCTGGGGTACGATTCTTTCTGGCCATATGTAATACCTCCGATGTGGTGCTTCTATTCTACACCACATCGGAGGTTTACACAAAATTTGGGATGGTCTCCATGAACCTCAAAAAAATGGCAAGGTGGAAATGGAATGGCTCTGCCCATTTCCTATTTTCGATTCTATTTTCCCGAATATGTGCTGAAAACCCGGTTGCCGCCTAATTGCGCAACCGGGTTTCTCGACAGCCTGAGGACCTCCGGTATCCCGGAGGTCCTCTTTGGGTTCAGTTTTCAGAAGCTCAGCACTTCTCGAAGACGGTGGCAACGCCCATGCCGCCGCCGATGCACAGAGTGGCCAGGCCCTTCTTGGCATCCTCGCGCTTCTGCATCTCATGCAGCAGGGTGACGATGATACGGGCACCGGAAGCGCCGACGGGGTGGCCCAGGGAGATGGCGCCGCCGTTGACGTTGACCTTGCTCATGTCGAAGTTCAGCTCGCGGGCCACGGCGATGGACTGCGCGGCGAACGCCTCGTTGGCCTCCACCAGGTCGATGTCGTCGATGGTCACGCCAGCCTTCTCCATGGCCTGACGGGAAGCGGGAACGGGGCCGACACCCATGATCTTGGGATCGACGCCGCCCTGGCCCCAGCCGATCAGCTTGGCCATGGGCTTCAGGCCGTACTTCTCAACAGCCTCGCCGGAAGCCAGCACGATGGCGGCGGCGCCGTCGTTGATGCCGGAGGCGTTGGCGGCGGTGACGCGCTGCTGGCCCTTGTCGTCGGAATCCTGGATGCCGGCGGGATCAAAGGTGTGGACCACCTGGGGAGCGGGAGACTCGGGACCCACGGGGAAGGCGCCCTTCAGCTTGGAGATGCCCTCGGCGGTGACACCGGCGCGGGGGAACTCGTCGACCTTGAAGTCCACGACCTGCTTCTTGACCTTCACGGGGACGGGAACGATCTCGTCGTCGAAACGGCCGGCGGCCTGAGCGGCCTCGGTCTTCTGCTGAGAAGCGGCGGCGAACTCATCCAGCTCCTTGCGGGTGATGCCCCAGATGTCGCAGATGTTCTCGGCGGTGGTGCCCATGTGGTAGTTGTTGAACGCATCCCACAGGCCGTCCTTGATCATTTCGTCCACCAGCTTCTTGTCACCCATGCGGGCGCCCCAGCGGGCGTCGTTGGAGACGAAGGGAGCGGCGCTCATGTTCTCGGTGCCGCCGCAGACCACGATGTCGGAGTCGCCGGCCAGGATGGAACGGGCAGCCTCGATGACGGACTTCATGCCGGAGCCGCAGACCATGCCCACGGTGTAGGCGGGGACGCTGTAGGGAAGACCGGCCTTGATGGAGACCTGACGGGCCACGTTCTGGCCCAGGCCAGCGGTCAGGATGCAGCCGAACATCAGCTCGTCCACCTGCTCGGGCTTCACGCCGGCGCGGTTCAGCGCTTCCTTTACCACGATGGCACCCAGCTCAGCAGCAGGGGTGCTCTTCAGGGAGCCGCCAAAGGAGCCGATGGCAGTACGGCAGCAGTTCACGACATAAAGATCTTTCATGATGTTCCTCCGTTTTGATGTAGATTTTTTTACAGGGCGTGGGGAAGGTTCCCCGTTCCCTATGGAGTACATTGCCGGGTAAAAGTTTGATAATTTTTTGACAAACGTCTTTCCACTATCAAGCACATGTTTGATTATAGGAGCTTTTTTCTGTTCCGTCAATGGAAATTTCGATGCTTTCCGCATTTTTGTTAAATCTTTGACAAATCGCGTCATTATTTGGGCAGATTGTCCAAGCATTCCTCTTCCATCCTGTCTATTTAGCCGACAGCTCTCCGTCAGACGGTCCGAAGGCACTCTGCGTCGCGCCGGACCGGTCCAGTTGTTCCCTGGCGCTGGTGAGCGCCGCGTAGAATGCCGCCGGGTCGATTTCCTCATATTCATGCGTATATTCCACCTTGGCGGAGACCGCGGCCTGCTGAAGACGGCTGTCGAACCAGTCGGCGGCCACCGCCGTCTCGTCCAGGGGCCGCCGCAAGAGGATGGCTAATCCTCCCGGCACCCCCACTACGCCGCTCCACTGATTCTCTCCCAGCTCCGCGGAGGCCCGCTCCACCGCCCCGCTGACCCGGCCGTCTCCGGGGGAGAAGGTGACGCCCTCGGGACAGTCCTCCCGTCCGGCGTCGCTGTACATCCCCGCCAGTGTGGAGAAATACTCCGCCGGCGCGGCGCTGGACTCCAGCTTGGACAGTGCCAGCTCCGTCCGTTCCCGCTTCTCCGCCAGCGCGGCTTCGTCGTCCTTGGGGACGCCTGCCGTGGAGATGAAGATAGTGTCCACTGTCCGGTAATCCCCGCTCTCCGCGAAGGCGGACAGCTCCTCCGCCGGATAGAGTTCGCTGCCCGGCGTCACGGCCAGCTCCAGCAGCTTGCCGTAGCGGTAATAGTCCGCCGTAAAGGCTCCGGCGGCCTCCCTGTCCAGCCCCATCCAGGCCAGTTCCCCCAGACACCGCTCCTCGCCGCCGTATCGGGCGCACAGGCTTTTCCACTCCGCCTCCATGGCCGTCTGGTCCTCGTCGGTGATGCCGCACCCGTACTGCTCCGCCCAGTTTTCAATGACGGCGTACAGCACCGTAGTGTCCCGGGCCTGGTTCTTGACGTACTGGGTCAGGGGCACGCCGTTCCGCTCACCGCTCCAGTCCAGAGCCTGTCCCTCCGCGTCACAGACGTCTGTGAGATAGTCGCAGTCGTAGGCCAGCCAGTAGCAATACCGCCAGGCCGGGATCTTCCGTCCCTCCGCCGTCAGCAGGACGGTATTGCCCGGCATGCCGGTGATGTCACGATACAGCTCTTTCCCCGTCTCCTCTTCCCGGGCCGCGCAGCCCGTCAGCAGCAGGGCGCACAGCGCCAGCGCCGTCCATCGGAACCCCCGCATATTCTCAGCTCCTTTCCTGCCTCCATTCTATCGGACCGGCGGTGGGGAAACCAAGGGGAATGGGGAGCGTTCCGGATTTTTCGCACCGGGACCCGGGCAAAAAAAGAGAGACGGCTGAAAGCCGTCTCTCAGGCTGTCGAAAAAGTCCATTGGACTTTTTCAACAGCCTTCACAATGCCTCGCTTTTCTGCCCGCGCATCGGGCCGAAAAGCTGCCGCTGCGCGGCGCAAACGCCTGCTGACACAGGCTTTTTGCAGGCATTCGATCCAATACGAGGGGGCTCCCGCCCCCTCGTACTCCCCCTGCAAAAAAGGACTCTTTTCCTTCACGCAGGGTTTTTCGACAAGCTGAGAGACGGCTGAAAGCCGTCTCTCCTGGTCAGGTCGTTTACTTATTTGTCCAGCTGCCGCATCCGCCAGACAATGGCGGAAATCTGGCCGCGGGTCAGGGTGTTGTTGGGCTTGTAGGTGCTGGTGCCCTCGGAGAAGTATCCCTCCACCACACCGGCGGCGTTCAGCGCCTGGACGTAGGGGTCGGTGGTATCGGTGAAGGGCTTCACGCTGGAGAGGTTCTTGGTGTTCAGCTTCAGCGCCTTGGCGGCCAGCTGGGCCACCTGGAGGCGGGTGATGGGCTTGTTCAGGTCGATGGTCCCGCTGACCAGGCCGTCGGCCTTGGCCTTGGTGAGATAGCCGCTGAACACGTGGGAACCGGTGGGCTTCTGTTCCGCGTAGCCGGCGGTCCGCATGATGAGCTTCAGCGCCGCGCCGTAGGTGACGCTGCTGTTGGGCTGGAAGGAGCCATCCTTATAGCCGCTGATGACGCCGGCGTCACTCAGCTCCGCCACGTACTTGTAGCACCAGGTGGAGGAGGTGATATCCGTGAACTTCTTCACAGAGCTGACGATGCCCAGGCAGAACTTGCCGCTGGCGATGGCCGTTCCGCTGGCGTTATAGGCGAGGTACGTCAGCTCCATGGAGCCGGTGTAGCCGGAGGCGGGCACGAACCGCAGCTGGCTGATGCGCTGGCTGCCGCTGGAATAGCCGTACAGGGTCTTGGTGTCGGCCTTGGCGGAGGTGCCGGTGCCCACGTAGACCGTGCCCACAGAGGAATCCGGCAGGTCCAGCAGCCGGATGCTGCCCAGAGCCGTTCCCGTGGCGCTGGACACCGCGCTGTAGAGTGCCGGGGCGGGCATATCCACAGAGGTGTTCTTGGGCGTGACGCCGTACACGTCCGACACAGCCGCCAGCGTCACGCTGATGAGGATGGTGCCGGTGACGGACTTCCCACTGGTGCCGTAGGCGGTGAAGGGGATGCTCTCACAGTAGTTGGCCCGGCTGTTGGGTGTGAAGGTCAGCTCACTGAGGCTGTACTGGCTGGTGGAGGTGGGGCTGAAGTAGAACGATGTGGCGGAGACGCCGGAGGCGCTGATGGCCGTCTTGCGGGCGCCGTAGGTGCTGGTGCCGTAGTAGTTGTAGTACAGGGTGCCGGTGGAGGGTGCGCCGTTCAGCTTCACGTATTGCAGCGTGTCGCTGGGATAGGTCTTGTTGAAATGCCGGGCGATATCGTTGGGGTTGATCTGGAGATTGCTATTGTAGGTGGTGTTATAGCAGATATCCCCGCCGGTGATGGACGTGGTGCCGTCGGGCTTGATGACCAGCGTGCCGTCCACGGAGCGGCCGCCGGTGCCGTAGGCCCGGAATTTCAGGACCAGTGCGGAGTCAAAGCTCCGGCCCGCCGCGAAGGTCAGGGCGTCCAGGGTGTAGCCGTTATCATAGTCGTCCTCGTCCTCGTCGCTGAAATAGAACTCATAGTCGTCCATGGTGCTCCAGGACAGGATGGTCTCCTTGCTGGTGCCCCGGCCGAAGTAGATGATGCCGTTGGGGTTTTTCAGCTTGCCGGCGTTGGTGAAGCTGATGTACCGGAAGCTGCCGCCGCTGGCCTTGTCGTCGTAGAAATTCTCAAAGTCCTCCTCGTGGAAGGCAATCTCCTGGTTGGAGACGGCGGCGTAGTTGATGTCGCCCTTGACGCTGGCGCTGCTCTTGCTGGAGCGGATGACCACCGTGCCGTCCACGTGGCGGTTGCCGCTTCCGTATGCCCGGAATTCCAGCGTCACTGTGTCCTCAAATTCGTCGTCCGCCACAAAGCTCAGCCGGTCCAGGGCGTAATCGCTGATGTCGTCGTTATTGCCGTAGTAAAAATCCGTCTTTTTCAGGCCGGAAGCGGTATACTTCACCTCGCTGCTGCGGCCGTAGTTGCAGTATACATAGCCGTTGGAAGCGGTGAGATTCTCGGAGTCCGTAAAGGTCACGTACTGGAAGGTGCCGGAGGCGTTGTCCTTGTAGTACTCGTTGAAGTCCTCCTCGTCGAACTCCACTTCCTCTCCGGGATCCACCTCGTACTCGATGTCGCCCTCTTTCTCCCCGTCGCCGTTGCCGATGGTGATGACCAGGGTTCCCCGCATGGAGGCGCTGTCGCCGTCCTCGTCCACGCCGTAGGCCCGGAAGTTGATGGACAGCGTGCCGTCCTCGGCGTCCTCATCGGCCACGAAGCTCAGCTTGTTGAGGGGATAGTCGCCGTAATCGGCGGAGCTGTAGTAGAACGGGACGTCGCTGAGGGCGGTTTTGGAGAACCGCTTCTCATTGTCGGTATCGTAGTTGTAGTAGACGTATCCCACAGAGGAGCTGTAGCTGCTGTCCGGAGAGAAGACCACGTAGCGCAGGCTGCCGTTCCGGTACTCATCCTTGAAGCAGTCGGAGAAATCGCCCCGGCTGAAGGTGACTTTCTCACCGGCGTCCACCTGGTATTCGACGTCGCCCTCGGTGTCGGAATCGCTGCTGCTGATCTCAATGTCCAGCGTGCCCTTCCGGTAGACCTCGTCGCCGTCCTCGTCCACGCCGTAGGCCCAGAACTCGATGGTCAGCGTGGTGTCATCGGCGTCCTCGTCGGCCACAAAGCTCAGGTCGCTGAGGGGATAGTCGCCGTATTTGCTGCCGCTGTAGTAGAACTCATAGTCGTCCAGCGTGCTTCTGGAGAACCGCTTCTCGTCGCTGCCCTCGTAGTCGCAGTAGATGTAGCCCACGGAGGCGCTGTAGTCACTGTCCGCGGAGAAGGTCACATAGCGGAGCGTGCCGCCGTCGTATTTGTTCTCAAAGTAGTCCTTGAACTCCGTGCGGTCGAATTCTGCTTCCTCTCCGGCGTCCACCTTGATGAGAATGCTGCCGGAGGCCGCCGACGCGGCGGGCACCAGGCCCAGCATCATCACAAGGGCCATCAGAAAAGCCGGGAGTTTCCGTTTCATAAAGGCTTTCATCGAATTCCCTCCATTTTCAAGTCCGGTTCCATGGTTACATAACACATTTTACTGTTTGCTTATACCATAGCGGAAAAGCCGTTTCTATTCATGAACAAACTATGAACAACCGGGGATTTCACGCAATTTCCGGCCATTCTTTTTTCTGCCCGGAAAAATCTGCGGAAACCGTCTCCGCCGCACCGGAACCGGCGGTTTTCCGCGCCTGTTTGATCTCTGCATGGCAAACGCCCGGCGGCGGCCGGGCGGACGGCGCGGAGACCGGGTCCGCGTCTTCTCCTCCCGCCGCTGCCGGGCGGCGAAGTCTCGTGTCACATCAGCCATACCAGCAGCCACACCAGGCCGATGGCTGCCGCACCCATCAGGGCGTACAGCACCGGGGACAAGTCCCGGAACCGGCGGCTCAGGGTGCCGCCCCCGCCGGAGGCGTAGCTCTTCGCCACCCGCCGGGCCTCCTCCACCAGCTCCCGGGAGGACACGCCCTCCCCGGCGGCGTCGTTCCGCACGATGAAGATCGCCTGCTCAAAAAAACGCTGGTCCGGCGAGTCCACCACGACCACTCTTCTGGAAATTCCCTTGACCATCCTCGACACTCCTCCGCAAATGGATTTTGTTACATGCAGTCTGCCTCAGGACAGCCGGATTTATACCGCCGGACTGGAAAATTTCCGGGCTTCACCGCTACACCTGCCGGGTCTCCGTCTCCGGGTCCAGATACAGCACCTGGACGCCGCAGTCGTCCGCCAGACGGCCCCGCTTCACCGCCTCCCGCATCACCAGTGCCGCCAGCAGTTGGGGGTCCGTGCCGTCCCAGCCTGCCAGCAGATCCTGGAGCCACTCATCCCCCAGGGCATCCGCCACGCCGTCGCTGACCATGACGGTGAAGCTGCCGGTCTCCAGCCGGAACTTCGTCACATCCGGTGACGCGGGGGCATCCCGCAGTCCCACCGGCAGGGCATGTCCGGTGATGCGGCGGACCTTGCCGCCCTTCTTGATGTAGGTAGGTGCCGCGCCGAACTTGTACAGCGCCCCGTCTCCGGAGCGGAGATTCATGGTCAGCAGATCCATGGTGGCGAAGCTGCCGGTCTCCTCGCTGCGGAGGGCCAGGGCAGCGTTCAGCGTCTTCAGTGCCGCCTCCGGCTGGACACCCGCCTCCAGGAACTGGCGCAGCAGACGGTTCGTCAGGGCGGACTCCCGGCGGGCCCCCTCCCCGCTGCCGCAGCCGTCGCTGAGGAGCAGGCATAGCGTGCCGCCGTCGGTCTCAAAGGAGCTGAGGCTGTCGCCGCAGACCGCCTCCCCGTCCTTGGGCCGCAGGGCCGCTCCAATGCGGTAGGACAGTGCCGCCCCGGCGGACACCGTCACCGCGTCCCCCAGGCCCGCCGCGGTGGCGGACAGCAGTTCTCCCAGCTGAGCGTACTGCCCCCGGGCGCTGCGGCGGGCGTCCTCCAGCTGCTTCCGGTACTGCTGGCGCAGCAGGAACGCTGATGTCTCGCCGTTGATGGCGGTGAGAAACTCCGTCAGATGGATGCACCGGCTGGTGAAATAGCCGGGGTAGTCCTTGGCCAGCGTCCGTCCCCGCTCCAGCAGATAGGCGGTGGCATCATTGAGGGCGTTGAAGGTGGAGACGTACTCCTTCTTCCAGCACAGTCCGCACAGTGCGCAGTCCCGGCAGACCTTCTCCGCCGCCCGGTCAAAGATGACGGCGGGATTCTCCTCGGTGCTCTGGATGTTCCGCCCCAGGGTGTCGTACAGGTCCCGCAGGGCAGCGGCGGTCTTAGTGAGCCGGGCCTTCAGGCCCTCTACCGCCGCGGACTGGCGGGCCGGCTCCGGCCGTTGGAGCCGCTTGCCCCCCAGCGCCTTTCCGGGGATCAGAAGAAACACGGGGCAGGCCAACAGGGCCTCCCCCAGCAGCGGCAGTCCCATCTCGTCCCGCACGGTCAGCAGCAGGAGCATGGTGGCCCCCAGATAGATCACCGCTGCGGAAAAACGGTTCCGCCCCGCCCGAAGTCCGGTGATCAGTCCCGCAAAGCCGTAGGCCGCCGAGAAGAACAGCTCCCCGGTCCCGGCGCACAGGTCCATCAGCAGTCCGGCACACAGGCCCATGGTCATGCCCGCCGTGACGCCCTCCTGCCAGGCAGTGAGCATCACCAGGCAGGCGGTGAAGGCCCGTCCCAGGGAGATGCCGGCCACCTCCACTTCCGTCATGCCCGACAGCAGCGTCACCGCCAGGAACCGCAGGGCGTTGGGCTCCGGCGACGCCCGCCCCGGCTCCAGCAGGGGACCATAGGCCCAGGCGGACGCCCCGGTGAGGACGGCGGCGATGAGGCAGGCGGGCAGCCGCTCCAGCGGCGACAGGGATTGGACCACGTACATCAGATGCACCGTCAGATACAGCGCCGCGGCGCAGAAGGGCACCGCCCACTGCCGCCGCAGCAGCTTCAGCCCATGGAGGGCCGTGGCCGTGGTCACCATCAGCACCGCCACCGCCAGATGGGGCAGCCCCTGGTCAAAGGGCAGAAACAGCAGGGTCCCCAGTCCGGTGCCCAGCAGCGCCGCCATACCGGCCCCGCCCGCACCTGCCGCAGCCACGCAGCCCAGGGCAAAGGGCGCTCCGGCCTCCGGAAACTGCGCCGCTGTCAGCGCCGCCGCCAGAAAGAACCGGATGCCCCATCCCGCCAGCCGGGCCGACTGCTCCCGGTCCAGTGTCAGCTTCTTTTTCCACACGGCTTGTCCCTCCCACCCATGATTTTTCCACCATTTTACCGTCCCGTGTGGAAAAATCCCGTCGGGAAATGCAGCCCTCTCACATTTCCGGAAAAGGACATCCCGGACCCCGCCGCGGCGAGATCCGGGATGTCCCTTTTCTCATGTGTTTTTCTGGTTTCCGTCACACCCGGACGATGAAGCCGTCCTTTCTGGGCACCGCCGGACGGGGCTCCCCCGCCGGGTAGCCCAGGACGCAGTTGCCCACGCCCTCCAGCCGTTCCGGAAGGCCCCACTTCCGCAGCATGGTCTTGCCCTCGGACTTGTCAAAAAACTCCTTGGCCCGGTTGATCCAGCAGGACCCCACTCCCAGGGACGCGGCGGCGTTCATCATGTTGCCCATGACCAGGGCGCCGTCCCGCTGGGCGTTGAGGGGCGTTGTAGTGGCCTCCGGGTCTGCCAGGACCACTACCACGGTGGGCGCGCCGTAGAAGGGGTCCGCCTTCGTCCCCATGATCTCCGCGTTGGCGGCGGAGAGGGCCGTGATGGTCTCCTTATCCTGCACCACCACCAGCGTGACAGACTGCTTCCCGTGGGCGGAGGGGGCGTAGGTCCCCGCCTCCAGAATGGCGTCCAGTTCCTGGGGCGCGATCTGCTCCGGCCGGTACGCCCGGACGCTGCGGCGGGCCAGAAGGGTCTTGATGGTCTCGTTCATCGAACTGCTTCCTTTCCATGCACTGTCTCAGGCGTTCTCCGCCTGTCTCATGGCTTCGATTATACCACACCGTCGGGATTTCCACAGTTCTTTTTTCCGCGGAGGAAAATTTTCAGAGCCGGGGCTGGTTTTTCCCCCGCTTCTCTGCTATGATATAGACGGCTTCGGCCGGTCCCCACAGGTTTCCGCGGAAACGGCAAGCCCTTGAGGACTTTTCAGAGAACGATCCGCATCTTAGACATACATCACCATACATAAAATACATAAGGAGTGACGCTCATGCCGCAGCCCCTCTCTGACCGCACAGGCAGCTTTACCGATTCCGTCATCCGCCGGATGACCCGCATCTCCATGAAATACAACTCGGTGAACCTCTCCCAGGGCTTCCCCGACTTCGCCCCGCCTCAGGAGATCACTGACCGTCTGGCGGAGGTGGCCCTCACCGGCCCCCACCAGTACTCCGTCACCTGGGGCGCCCAGAACTTCCGGGAGGCCCTGGCCAAAAAACAGACCCGCTTCATGGGCCGAGAGATCGACCCCAACGGTGAGATCGTGGTCACCTGCGGCTCCACCGAGGCCATGATGTGTGCCATGATGACCGTGGTGAACCCCGGCGACAAGGTGGTGGTGTTCTCCCCCTTCTATGAGAACTACGGCGCCGACACCATTCTCTCCGGTGCGCAGCCCATCTACGTGCCTCTGCATCCCCCGGCGTTCACCTTCAATGTGGATGAGCTGGAGGCCGCTTTCCGCCAGCATCCCAAGGCCATGATCCTCTGCAACCCCTCCAACCCCTGCGGCCGTGTGTTCACCCGGGAGGAGCTGCTGGTCATTGCTGATCTGGCCGCCAAATATGACACCTACGTCATCACTGACGAGGTCTACGAGCACATCGTCTTCGCCCCCCACAAGCACACCTACTTCTGCACCCTGCCGGGGATGTGGGAGCGGACCATCTCCTGCTCCTCCCTGTCCAAGACCTACTCCATCACCGGCTGGCGTCTGGGCTATCTCATCGCCCCGCCGGAGATCATTGAGCGGGCCAAGAAGGTCCACGACTTCCTGACTGTGGGCGCTGCCGCGCCGCTCCAGGAGGCGGTGATCCCCGGTCTGGAGTTCGGCCAGGACTACTACGATGGTCTGGTGACCAAGTACACCCACAAGAAGGAGCTGTTCCTGAGGGGTCTGGACGATCTGCACATCGCCCACAACGACCCGGAAGGCGCCTACTATGTCTTGCTGGACATCGGTGAATACGGCTATGACAACGACCTCCGGTTCTGTGAGGACATGGCCCGGGAGGTCGGCGTGACCGCCGTGCCCGGCTCCAGCTTCTTCCGGGAGCCGGTGAACCATCTCATCCGGATGCACTTTGCCAAGAACGACGAGACCCTGAACGCGGCGCTGAACCGTCTGGAAGCGCTGCCGAAGCTGAAAAAATGACCGGCGGCACAGCCGCCACTGGAGGACACCCTATGAACAGCGGCATTCAGATCCGCGTCGCCGGAGAGGCGGACGCGGAGGCCCTTCTGGCCATTTACGCCCCCTACGTACAGCACACGGCCATCACCTTTGAGTACGAGATACCCTCTGCGGAGGAGTTCCGGGGCCGCATCCGGAACGTGTTGTGCAGATATCCGTACCTGGCGGCGGAAGACGGCGGGGAGATCGTGGGCTACGCCTACGTCAGCCCTTTCAAGGAGCGGGCCGCCTATGACTGGGCGGTAGAGACCTCCATCTACGTCCGTCAGGACCGGAAGCGGGGCGGCGTCGGCCGCAGGCTGTACCAGGCACTGGAGGACATTCTGAAAGCCCAGGGCGTCCTGAATCTCAACGCCTGCATCGCCTGCCCCGCCCAGGAGGACGAGTACCTGACCCGGGACAGC
Organism: Dysosmobacter sp. HCP28S3_G4; assembly: GCF_052065175.1. NCBI lineage: Bacteria > Bacillati > Bacillota > Clostridia > Eubacteriales > Oscillospiraceae > Dysosmobacter > Dysosmobacter sp. HCP28S3_G4. The sequence goes on from NZ_JBQHUP010000005.1 coordinate 11,537, forward strand.
ATCGCCTTCCATCAGCGGCTGGGCTATCAGATGGTGGGCGAGTTCCACCAGTGCGGCTGCAAATTCGGCCGCTGGTACAACATGGTCTGGATGGAGAAATCCATCGGCGAGCATCTGCCGGACCAGCCCCCGGTGAAGTCCTTTGACGAGATCCGTCCCCTGCTCCCGGAGATCCTGGGGACCGTCTGACGTTCCGCGATGATACAGCACAAACAAGGCGCCCGAAAGCCAAGGCTTTCGGGCGCCTGTTGTATGGATACGCTTATCTCAGATAGTCGCCCACGTCGTAGTTGTTGTACTGGCGTTTCAGGCGGACGATCAGGGAGCCGTCGGTCTGGGGCAGCTCCTCCAGCACCTTGTAGCCGGTGCGGTTCCGGTCCATCTGCTCCAGATAGTGGCGGTACTCCGCCTGGACCATCTGACGGGCCTCCTCCCGGGGGATATCGTCCTTCATAACAAAACGGATCGTCTGCTCCAGGCAGGCGGACTGAATGCGTTTCATGGGCATTGCCTCCTTTATGAGATGCCCATATTTTAACATTTTCCACCGGGGATTTGTAAGAAAAATTTCAGCCCGAAAATGGATTTTGTGAATTTTTGCAGGTTTCTATTCCGGAAAATTTGTTCATTTTTTTCATATCGCGGAACTTTTTCACCGGTTCACCATCAGCCGCTTCAAAGCGGCGTCCAGCCCCTCCAGCGACAGGGGATACATGTCCACCGTCTCCCGCAGCAGCTGGATGGAGGACCGGCCGTGGATATAGGACCACTGGTTCTCCGGGATGGGATTCAGCCACACCAGATGGGGAAACCGGGCAACGAACCGCCGCACCCAGGTGATCCCCGCCTCCTGGTTGTAGTGGTAGTAGTCGATGGAGCCGCCCTGCTCCGTCAGCTCCGACAGGGCCATGGCGCCGTCGCCCACAAAGATGACCTTCCACTGGGAGGACAGGTCGTGGAGCACCTTCTCCGTAGGGATATGCTCTCCGCTCCAGTAGTTGGCGGACAGGGACAGCGTCTCATAGGGGCAGTTGTGGAAGTAGTAGGTCCGCAGTTCCTTGAAGTGGCTGGACTGATGGACCGCCCGGAACAGCTGGCCGCACAGCTGGGTATAGGGCCACATGGAGCCGCCGCTGTCGAACAGGAGCAGCAGCCGTACCTGATTGGTCCGGGGCCGGTCGAAGGCCAGTTTCAGATGGCCGGCGTTGTCGCAGGTCTCCCGGATGGTCTCCTCCAGCTGCAATTCGTCCTTGGGGCCCTCTGTCCGGCTGGACAGCTGCCGCAGGCGGCGGAAGGCCATCTGGAACTGGCGGGCGTCCAGGGTGGTATCCTGCCGGAAGTCCCGGAACTGCCGCTCCGCCGCCACCTGGACGGCGTTGCGGTGGCGGCTTTCGCCGCCCACCCGGACGCCGGTGGGGGAATAGCCGGAGTTGCCGAAGGGGGACGTGCCGCCGGTGCCGATCCACTTGTTGCCGCCGTCGTGGCGCTCATGCTGGTCCCGGAGCCGCTGCTCCATCATCTTCCGGATGGTCTCCAGATCCAGGCCCGCGAAGCGCCGGTCCACGTCCTCCTTGTTGTACTCTCTGGGCTTGATGGGTCGGCTGAGCCAGTCCAGCAGTTCCTTGGGCAGCTCGTCGAAGGACTGGACGTCTCTGAAGAACTCCAGAAACGCCCGGTCAAAGCGGTCGAAATCCGCCTCGGATTTCATCAGGAGCATCCGGGCCAGATAGTAGAAGCCCGTCAGGCTGGAGTCATGAAGCCCCAGGCGCATGGCCTCCAGCAGGCTCATCCACTCGTTGAGGGACACCTTCAGCCCGCAGGACCGCAGATAGTAGAAAAAATCTGTAAACACGTTACCAGCTCCTGCGGCGGCTAATGGAGGAGACCACCTTGTTCAGGTCCTCCGTCTTTTTCAGCAGCACTCCGGCAAAGGGCAGGGTCTCCCGCAGCTTCTGCGGGTCCATGCCGCCGATGGACAGGGCCTGGACCCAATCCAGCAGCTCCGAGGTACTGGGCTTCTTCTGGACGCCGTAGTTCTCCCGGATGAGATAGAAGGTCTCCATGGCCTGGGCCAGCAGCTCGTCGTCGATGCGGGGATAGTGGGCCCGGACGATGCGCTCCATCATCTCCTTGTCCGGGAACTGGATATAGTGGAAGATGCACCGGCGCAGGAAGGCATCGGGCAGCTCCTTCTCCGCGTTGGAGGTGATGATCACCACCGGACGGTGCTTCGCCCGGACGGTCTCCTTGGTCTCCGGAATGTAGAACTCCATCCGGTCCAGCTCCCACAGCAGGTCGTTGGGGAACTCCAGATCCGCCTTATCGATCTCATCGATGAGCAGCACCACCTGCTCCTCCGACTGGAAGGCCTCGCCCAGCTTACCCAGCTTGATATATTTTCCGATGTCGTTGACACCCTCGCCGCCGAACTGGCTGTCGTACAGCCGGGCCACGGTGTCGTAGACGTACAGGCCGTCCTGGGCCTTGGTGGTGGATTTCACGTTCCAGATGATGAGCCGCATGCCCAGCTGGTCCGCCACCGCCTGGGCCAGCATGGTCTTGCCGGTTCCCGGCTCGCCCTTCACCAGCAGGGGCTTGCCCAGGGCACGGGCCACCTCCACGCTGCGCAGCAGTTCCTCTGAGGCGATATAGGTCTCGCTTCCTGTAAATTCCTTCATAGCTGTTCCTCCGTGATGCGTCTGGTTTTCCGCGTCGGTTCCTTCCCGCCGCGGCAGCTGCTCAAACAGGCATATTGTGAATATGATACCCTGTTTGACCGGATTTGTAAATCAGGGAATGGTGAAAAACGATGCAAACAGCCCCCTGATCCCGTCTTTGGGATCAGGGGACTGTCGTTCACGGTTTACGCTTTTTCCGCTGCTGCCAGATCCAGCTTGTGATTCCGGATGGTCAGCGCCAGGTCGATGGATACCATGAGGATATCCAGGAAGTAGACCGCCAGCACATAGGTGAACTGGCCGCTGATGAACTTGCCGATCACGCCGCAGATATAGCCGATGATGACGCAGGTCTCAAAAAGCATACTCTTGCCCTTGGCGGTGCGGGAGCGCAGGGATTTGGCGATATTGAAGGGCCAGGACACGCCGAAGCAGAGCAGCATAATGGTTTCAAATACTTGTGCCATAACAGAAATTTCTCCTCTCTGAAATACATGGTCTCTCCTTGCAGGAATACGTTCCTATTTTGCAAACTTTTTTTGCAGTTGTCAAGAATTGCAAAAAATTTTTACAGACCCTCCGGACGCCGACGGTCAGGTGCGCCGGACAGCCCTGCCGCATACGATGAGCAAGGAAATCATTTTCCTCCGCCGCGGCGATGCGCGCTGCGCGGTATCCATAGACTATGATCCGTTCCATACGATACAGACCCAAAGGAGGCTATTCTGGCATGATCATTGATCTCCGGCAGGTCGCCCTGACATATCAGTCGCCGGACGGCGAGGTGGAAGCTCTGAGAGAGATCACCTTCGGCATGGAGGACGGGGAGTTCGTCAGCATCGTCGGCCCCTCCGGCTGCGGCAAATCCACTCTGCTGTCCCTCATCGCGGGGCTGGAGAAGCCGGACAGCGGCATCATTCTGGTGGACGGGGAGCTGGTGACGGCACCCTCTCCCAAGATCGGCTTCATGCCCCAGCGGGACCAACTCTTTGAGTGGCGGGATATCTGGTCCAACGTGACCCTGGGACTCCAGGTCCGGCATCAGAACACCCCGGAGCGGCAGGCCCATGTTCGGGAGCTGCTGGACCGGTACGGTCTTGCAGGTTTCGTCCAAAAGCGCCCGTCCCAGCTGTCCGGCGGCATGCGCCAGCGGTGCGCCCTCATCCGGACGCTGGCCACGGAGCCCCGCATCCTGCTGCTGGATGAACCGTTCTCCGCCCTGGACTATCAGACCCGCCTGTCCGTCTCGGCGGATATCCACCACATCATTCGTCAGGAGCACAAGACCGCCCTGCTCGTCACACACGATATTTCCGAGGCCATCAGCATGTCGGACCGGGTGGTGGTGCTGTCCCACCGTCCCGCCTCAGTGCGGGCCATCCACGATCTGGGAAGTCTCCGATCCCTCTCCCCCATGGAGCGCCGGGATGCGGCGGACTTCCGCACATTTTTCAATCTCATCTGGAAGGAGCTGGATGTCAATGCCTGACGCGCCCGTTCTCTCCCCCCGCCGGACGGCCTACCTCCGGAGCAGGCACCGCCGGCGGACCGCTGTCCGGACGGTCCAGATCCTTCTGCTCCTGGCCTTTCTCATTCTGTGGGAGGTCGCCGCCCAGCTGGGCTGGGTGGACACCTTCATTGTCAGCAGTCCCTGCCGGGTGGCCGCCAAACTGGCCCAGCTGTACCGGGACGGGGACCTGTGGCTCCACGTAGGCACCTCCTGCTGGGAGACGGTGATAGGCTTCACCCTGGGCACGGTGCTGGGCACTCTTGCGGCGGTGGCCCTGTGGTGGAGCGATTTCGTCTCCCGGGTGCTGGACCCCTATCTGGTGGTGCTGAACGCCCTTCCCAAGACGGCCCTGGGTCCCATCTTCATCGTCTGGATGGGGGCCGGCACGGGAGCCATCATCACTATGACCCTGGCCATCTCCATCATCGTCACCATCCTCAACATGCACGTGGGCTTTCTCTCCACGGATCCCCGGAAGATCCAGCTCATGCGGACCCTGGGGGCCACCCGGCGGCAGATCTTCACCATGCTGGTATTCCCCGCCAATTACGCCACGCTGTTCAACACCCTGAAGGTCAACGTGGGCCTCTCCTGGGTGGGCGTCATCATGGGAGAGTTTCTGGTGTCCAAAGCCGGTCTGGGCTATCTCATCGTCTACGGCTCCCAGGTGTTCGACATGGACCTGGTGATGGCCACGGTGCTGCTGCTGGCCATCGCCGCGGTGCTGATGTACCAGGCCATCCTCTGGCTGGAAAAGCTGCTGAAAAAATGTCTGGGCCTGTCCGGAGCCGAGAGCCGGTAAAGCCCGCCGTCTTGTCAACTTTTGTGCCGGAAGGCACGTTGGAGGTTATACTATGAAAAAATTTCTATCCCTTTTCTTTGCTCTGGCCCTGACGGCGGCCCTCTGCTGCGGCTGCGGCTCCGGCGGGGAAACCACCGCCACCGTCCGTCTCAACGAAGTGACCCACTCCGTGTTCTACGCTCCACAGTACGTGGCCATGAAGGAGGGCTTCTTCGCCGACGAGGGGTTGGAGATCGAACTGACCAACGGAGGCGGCGCCGACAAGGTCATGACCGCCGTCCTCACCGGCCAGTCGGACATCGGCCTGGCGGGACCGGAGGCCTGCATCTACGTACACAATCAGGGCAAAGAGAACGCCCCCAAGATCTTCGCCCAGCTGACCAAGCGGGACGGCTCCTTCCTGGTGGGCCGCACCGGCGGCGAGTTCCGCTGGTCCGACCTGAAGGGCAAGACCGTCATCGGCGGCCGGAAGGGCGGCGTGCCGGAGATGACGCTGGAATACGTCATGCGGCAGAACGGCGTCATCCCCAACGAGGACGCCGTGGTGGACACCTCCGTCCAGTTCAACATGATGGCCGGGGCTTTCACCGGCGGCAGCGGGGACTACGTGGCCCTGTTTGAACCCACCGCCACGGAGGTGGAGCAGGCCGGCAAGGGCTATATCCTCTGTTCCATCGGCCAGGAGAGCGGCGAGATCCCCTACACCGCCTACTTCGCCGCCCAGGACTACATGGCCGCCAACCCCGGCGTCATCCAGGGCTTCACCAACGCCGTCGCCAGGGGACAGAAATGGGTACAGGAGCACTCCGCCCAGGAGATCGCCGAGGCCATCGCCGACCAGTTCCCCGGCACGGAGGTGGATACCCTGACCGCGGTGGTCCAGCGTTACAAGGACATCGACGCCTGGAACGACACACCGGTGATGAAGCAGGAGTCCCTGGAGCGGCTGGAGACGGTGATGGAATCCGCCGGTGAGCTGGACCGCAGTGAATGGGCGGACTTCGGCCAGCTGGTGGATAACTCCTACGCCGAGTCGGTCCAGGCCGACTGACCGCCGCGTCCGCCAGCCCGGGAAACTCGTTTCCATATATCGATGCAGCCGTCCGGCGGGGTACGCCCCGCTGGACGGTTCTGTTTTCCTCCATACGCGGCCCTTTTCTTTTTCCGGCCATCATGGTATGATGGGCATAATCGGGCAGCGCCCAGACGGACAAAGGAGCGATCCCCATGGAACAGGAGCACAAGAGACGGCCCCGGTACAAGGGCACCCATCCCCGGAACTACAGCGAGAAATACAAGGAGCTTCATCCGGAGCGGTATCAGTTGGAGGTGGAGAAGATCATCCGCAGCGGCCACACCCCCGCCGGGACCCACATTCCTATTATGGTGGACGAGATCCTGGACTTCCTTCAGATTCGTCCCGGACAGACGGGGCTGGATGCCACGCTGGGCTACGGCGGTCACAGCCGCCGTATGCTGGAGCAGCTTCAGGGGCAGGGGCATCTCTACGCCCTGGACGTGGACCCCATCGAGATTGAAAAGACGAAGGCCCGTCTGGCGGGCCTGGGCTACGGGCCGGACATCCTCACCGTCCGGCGCATGAACTTCGCGGACGTGGACCAGGCGGCCCCCGGCGAGAAATTCGACTTCGTGCTGGCGGACCTGGGCGTGTCCTCCATGCAGATCGACAATCCGGAGCGGGGCTTCACCTTCAAATACGACGGCCCTCTGGACCTGCGGCTGGATCCCACCTCCGGCGTCCCCGCCGCCCAGCGGCTTCGGGAGCTGGACGAGGAGGAGCTGACGGCCCTGCTGGTGGAAAACTCCGACGAGCCCTACGCCGCCAGAATCGCCAAGGCCGTCATGACCGTCTACCGGAAGGGTGGCCGCATCGATACCACCAAAGAGCTGGCCGCGGTCATCGAGTCGGCGCTGTCCTTCCTCCCCGCCGGGGAGCGGAAGGAGGCCGCGAAAAAATCCTGCCAGCGGGTGTTTCAGGCCCTGCGCATCGACGTGAACAGCGAGTTCGAGGTGCTGTACGCCTTCCTGGACAAGCTGCCCGACATCCTGAAGGACGGGGGCCGGGCGGCCATCCTGACCTTCCACTCCGGCGAGGACCGGCTGGTGAAGAAGGCCTTCCAGCAGTTTTACCGGCAGGGCGTCTACAGCGACGTGACCCAGGACGTGATCCGCCCCTCGGCGGAGGAGTGCTTCCGGAATCCCCGGGCCCGGTCCACCAAGCTGCGCTGGGCCATCCGGGCGGACCGGGAAAAGGAGGAAACCATATGATCTCCGATGAAACCATTCAGCGGGTATTGCGATTCCGGGATGACCGGAACTGGCGGCAGTTCCACACCCCCAAGGACCTGGCCGTCTCCCTGAGCCTGGAGGCGGCGGAGCTGCTGGAGATCTTCCAGTGGAGCGGCGGCGACCTGGAGTGCGCCGGAAAGCGGGACCATCTGAAGGAGGAGCTGGCGGACGTGCTGAGCTACTGCATCTCCCTGGCGGACGTCTGCGGGCTGGACCTGGACCAGATCCTCAACGAGAAGATCACGAAGAACGAGGCCAAGTACCCGGTGGAGAAAGCCTATGGCCGGGCGGACAAATACACGGAGCTGTGATATGAAAGCCATCGAACAGACCATCCGAGCACGGCTGTTTGCCCTTCAGGACGAAACCTATCAGGTCTTTCAGGCCAAGCTGATCCCCAATGTCCCGCCGGAGACCGTCATCGGCGTCCGGACGCCGGACCTGCGGAAGCTGGCGAAGGAACTGTCCAAAGACCCCGCCGCGGCGGAATTCCTCACCTGCCTCCCCCATGCCTATCTGGAGGAGAACAATCTCCACGGCTTCCTCATCGAAGCCATGAAGGACTACGGCGAGGTGATCCGGGCGCTGGAGGAGTTCCTCCCCTATGTGGACAACTGGGCCACCTGCGACCTCATGTCTCCCAAGGTGTTCAAAAAGCATCTGCCGGAGCTGTATGAGCAGATCCCCATGTGGCTCCGGTCCGAACATCCCTACACGGTGCGGTTCGGTCTGGAGATGCTGATGCGCTGGTATCTGGACGGCGATTTCCGCCCGGAGGTACTGGAGCTGGCCGCCGGCGTCCGGTCGGAGGAGTACTACGTCAATATGATGACCGCCTGGTTCTTCGCCACAGCCCTGGCCAAGCAGTACGACGCCGCCCTCCCCTATCTCACCGGCCGCCGTCTGGACGTCTGGACCCACAACAAGGCCATCCAGAAGGCCGTCGAGAGCTACCGCGTCACCCCGGAGCAGAAGGCGTTCCTGCGGACGCTGAAAATCAAATGATTTTTCCCTGACTGCTCAGATTTCTGAGCATCTCCTGTGATAGGATGGGTACAACAGAGAACCCAAACTCATATGACAGGAGGATTTCAGCATGAAGGGTTATTTCACGGCTCAGGGCTTCTACGGACTGGTAAACGGGCAGTACGTCCTGTTCTCTTGCGACAGCGACTACTTCGAGATGATGGAGTCCGCCTCTGAAGAATAACGAAAAACGCGCCCCTTTCGCATCAGCGAAAGGGGCGCTGCGCTTTTCGGAGCTCAGTTCATCTGCTTCCGGCGGGACAGGTTCATGGTGCCGTCCTGCATGTTGTTCAGCTCGTCCAGGCTCTTGCCGGTGCCCAGGGCCACGCAGGAGATGGCGTCGTCGGCGATGACGGTGTGGATGCCGGTGCGGGCGGAGACCAGCTTGTCGAAGCCGTCCACCAGACTGCCGCCGCCGGTCATGACGATGCCGTTGGTGGAGATATCCGCCACCAACTCCGGGGGCGTGCGCTCCAGCACGGAGTGGATGGCCTCCACGATGCGCTCCACCGGCTCCTCGAAGGCGTCCATCATCTCCGTGGAGCTGACGGTGACCACCTTGGGCAGGCCGGTCAGCAGGCAGCGGCCCTTGACGTCCAGCGTGGCCTCCTCCTCCTTCGGGAAGACGCAGCCGATCTTGATCTTCATATCCTCGGCGGTGCGCTCGCCGATGAGCAGGTTGTGCTTCCGGCGCATATACTTCACGATGGACTCGTTGAGCTGGTCGCCGGCGATCTTGATGGAGGCGGACTCCACCACGCCGCTGAGGGAGATGACGGCGATGTCCGCCGTGCCGCCGCCGATATCCACCACCATGTGGCCGTCGGGCTTGGTGATGTCGATGCCCGCGCCGATGGCGGCCGCCACCGGCTCCTCGATGAGGTAGACCTTCCGGGCGCCGGCCTGGATGCCCGCGTCGATGACGGCGCGCTCCTCAACCTCCGTGATACCGGAGGGGACGCAGATGATGACCCGGGGCTTGAAGAACTGGAAGCCCGCCACCTTGTGGATGAACTCCTTCAGCATCCGCTCCGTCATGTCGTAGTCGGAGATGACGCCCTCCCGCAGGGGGCGGATGGCGATGATGTTGCCGGGGGTACGGCCCAGCATGGCCTGCGCCTCGGAGCCCACCTTCAGCAGCTTGCCCGTGTTCTTATCCATTGCCACCACGGACGGTTCGTTCAGCACGATGCCCTTGCCCTTTACATACACGAGGACCGATGCGGTCCCCAGATCAATACCGATATCCTTTGCCATGGACATTTCTCCACCTCATTGAACTTTCTGTCATTATTATAATCAAATCACTTCAAAAGAATCCCCACGGACCCTTTCAGCTTTGTTGACCATAGGAGCGGTTTCCCGCGTACAATCATACAAGGTACATTATAATGACAGTTTTCGCCGAATGCAACAACATTTTTTCATTCTTTTCCGCAAAAAACGGCGGGCGCTTCCTCCGCTTTTCTATCGCTTTTCACCGCGCCGCCATGCCGGGTCCGGGCCGCGGCGGCACAGACCACGCTCTCTGCGCCGGCCTCCCGCAGGACTTTTGCGCACTCGGACAGGGTGGAGCCGGTGGTGACGATGTCGTCGATCAGCAGCACCCGCCGGCCCCGGACAGCGGCGCTGTCCGCCCGGTAGACGCCGTGGACATTACTCCGGCGGGCGTCCGCGTTCTCCAGGCCGGACTGCGCCCGATTGTGGACCGTCTTCCGCAGTAGCCGGACGGGACGGATGCCCCAGCTGCGGCAGGCGGCCTCCGCCAGCAGCTGCGTCTGGTCATAGCCCCGCTTCCGCAGGCGCCTCCGGCTCACCGGCACCCAGGTCACCAGATCGAACTCTCCGTCAAAATGCTCCGCCGCGCAGTCGGCAACGAGGCCGCCCAGTTCCCCGGCGGCGCCGGTGACGCCGCCGAATTTCAGCCGCAGAAAGCAGTCCCGCACCAAATCCTCGTACCACAGCGGCGCGGCGCACCGGGAGCCGTCAGGCAGAATCTGCTCCTGCTCCGGCCCTTCGGTTCTGGACAGACCATTCCAGCAGGCCGGACAGATGCCGGACGCATCCTGAATTTTGCCGCAGACGGGGCACTTAGGCGGGAACAGCAGGTCCAGCAGCCAGTCCTTCAGGCCCATGGCGTCACTTCTTCTTTCTGGGGTAGGGCCTCTGCTCGTCCGTCACCCCCACCAGATAGTCCACGCTGACACCGTAGAATTCCGCCAGCCGGACCGCCAGACGCAGGGGAAGCTCCCGCTCGCCCCGCTCATATTTGGAGTACAGAGACTGGTCACAGAGCAGATACGCCGCCACCGCCGCCTGTTTCAGGTCCTTGTCCTCGCGTAGATCACGAATCCTCAAATCCATTTGAATCACCGAGATGATTCTATTGATAGGACATATTGTACTGCTCTATTTTGGACTATTTGTCCTAAATCATTCTGAGCATCTGCGCTTGTCCACTGATTTTATCTGTCTGCGCCGTTTCCTCCTCTTGCGTCCCGGACGGAATCATGGTACACTTTTTGCGTGAATGAGGTGAGTGAAATGTACAAATACATCCTGTTTGATCTGGACGGCACCCTGACGGACTCCAAGGAGGGCATCGTCAACTGCGTTCGCTACGCCCTGGAGAAAATGGGCCGTCCCATTCCCGACGGAGAGACCCTGCTGCGGTTCATCGGTCCTCCCCTGGCGGACTCCTTCCAGGACTTCTGCGGCATGTCCCGGGAAGACGCCGTTCAGGCCGTGGAGCTGTACCGGGAGCGGTACACCCCCATCGGCAAATTTGAGAATGCCCCCGCACCGGGGATGGCGGCGCTGTGCGCCCGGCTGAAGGAGAAGGGCTATGTGCTGGCCCTGGCGTCCTCCAAACCGGAATCCATGTGCATTCCCATCTGCGAAAAATTCGGCTTCGCCCCCTATCTGACGGTGATGGCCGGCAGCCCTCCGGGAGACGACTGGAAAAAAGAGGACGTCATCCGGGACGCCTGCCGCCGGCTGGGCCTGACGGATGCCGACAAGCCCTCCATCCTCATGGTGGGCGACCGGAAGTTCGACGTGCTGGGCGCCCGAGCCTGCGGCATCGACTGCGCAGGTGTGGAGTTCTTCGGCTATGCCCTCCCCGGTGAGCTGGCGGGGGCCGGCGCCGCGGCGGTGGCGCAGACCGCCGAGGAGCTGGAGCAGTTCATCCTGACCCATTAAGCGGAAAGCATAATAGAAAGACGCCATTCGGAGGACGGTTCAATGCCCTTCCGGATGGCGTTTTTGTGTCGTTTTCCCGATGTCAGTTTCCGGGCGCCGTCCAGGTCATGCCGATGTGGGGGATGCCGTCCTCCAGGAACTCCTCCGACGTCTGGACGAAGCCCAGCTTTTCATACAGCCCCCGGGCGTATGTCTGGGCCTCGATCTTGATGGTCGTTGCCCCGAATTTCTCTTCGGCGACCTTGATCCCGGCGGCGACGATCTCCGTGCCCAGGCCGCACCGCCGCTTCACCGCAATGACCCGCCCGATGGCCGCGGTGTCGAAGACCGCCTTGGGCGGCAGGACCCGCAGATAGGCCTGAATGCCCTCCGCGTCCTTCAGATAAACATGGTACGCCAGCCGGTCCGCGTCGTCGATCTCCTGATAGGGGCACTGCTGTTCCACCACGAAGACCGATACCCGCAGCCTGTAGATCTCAAACAGTTCCTCTCGGCTCAGCTCTGAAAAATGCCTGACGATCAGTTCCATGCTTTGACCTCCAAAATGTATTCAGCGGGACGATTCCCGTGTCCCCGCGCCGCCGATGCGTGTCTCCGCGGCCCGCATGGTGCGGCGGAGGAAGATGCTGCTGAGGATCAGGGACACCACCTCCGCGATGGGGAAGGACAGCCACACCAACTCCAGCCGTCCGGTCTGGGCCAGCAGCCACGCAGCCGGCAGCAGCACTGCCAGCTGGCGGCACACGGAGGCGGTGAGGCTGTACAGGGGATTGCCGATGGCCTGACACACGGAGCCGGCGATGATGTCGAAGCCCGCCAGCAGGAAATGAATGCTGATGACCCGCAGGGCCACCACGCCGATGGGCAGCATCTCGTCCGAGGCGCTGAACATCCGCAGCAGGATATCCGGGCACAGCTGGAACAGGGCGAAGCCCAGCGTCATGATGGCCACGGCGGTGAAGATGGTCAGCTTGACCGTCCGCTTCACCCGGTCCAGTCGGGCAGCGCCGTAGTTGTAGGCGATGATGGGCACCATGCCGTTGTTCAGGCCGAACACCGGCATGAAGATGAAGCTCTGGAGCTTGAAGTAGGCGCCGAAGGCGGCGGTGGCGGCATCGGTGAAGGAGATGAGGATCTTGTTCATACCGAAGACCATGATGGAGCTGATGGACTGCATGACGATGGACGGAATGCCCACCTGGTAGATCTCCCCGGCCACCCGGCGGTCCCAGCGGATGCTCCGGAGGCGGATGTGGATATCGGGGTTGCATTTGAGGTTCAGCACGACGGCCGCGATGGCCGCGATGATCTGACCGGTCACTGTGGCGATGGCGGCGCCGGCCACCTCCAGACGGGGGGCGCCCAGCAGGCCGAAGATCAGGATAGGGTCCAGGATGATGTTGATGACGGCGCCCAGGATCTGGGTGCACATGGCGTGGGCGGTGCGGCCGGTGGATTGGAGCAGCCGCTCAAAGCAGAACTGGCTGAACAGGCCGATGGAGCAGCCCAGGCAGATCCGGGCGTAGACGGCGCCGTAGTCTACAATGGCGGCGATGTCCGTCTGGGCCAGGAAGAAGAGCCGGGAGAGGGTCAGACCCGCCGCGGCAAACACCGCGAAGCTGCACAAGGCCAGGAAGATGCCGGTATTGGCGGCCTTGTCGGCCATCTCCTGCCGCTTCTCTCCCAGGGAGCGGGACAGCAGGGCGTTCATGCCCACGCCGGTGCCGCCGGCCACGGCGATCATCAGATTCTGGAGGGGGAATGCCAGGGATACGGCGTTGAAGGCGTCCTGACTGAGTTGGGCCACGAAGATGCTGTCCACCACGTTGTACAGTGCCTGGACCAGCATGGAGATCATCATGGGCACAGCCATGGCGGCCAGCAGCTTTCCCACTGGCATGACGCCCATTTTGTTTTCCCGGGGCGCTCCTCCGGCGGCCGGGGTCGAGTGTTCTGACATGATTTTTGGTTTCCTTTCTCGTTCCGTCAGCGGGAGACGGGAGCAGATCCGCCGTCCCCGCCTGTTTTTAGCGGTATTTTTTCATGGTATATCCTATCCCGCCATGTCAGGATTGTCAATTGCGGGTTTTGGTTTGTGATTTCTTTTCAGACGGACGGCAGGGCGGCAATGGAACGCACTGGCCCGCAGTCCTTCAAAACGGCGCGTGAGAGGTGTTCTCTCACGCGCCGTCTCCCATGTTCCCATACAGTTTTGGGACGCTCTCAGGTCAGCAGCTCCCAGATCATCTTGGCAAACAGCAGGCCCAGCACCACGAAGATCATGCCCCGGACCTTCTGGCTGCCGCCGCGGATGGCGAACCGGGTGCCGCAGATGCTCCCCAGAATGGAGCAGACCACAGCCGGCAGCACCAGCGTCCACATCACCTTTCCGCCGATGATCCACACCACGGCGGAGGCAATGTTGGAGGCCAGATTGGCCACCTTGGCGCAGCCGGAGGCCATCAGCAGGTCCATACCCAGCACCAGGGTGAAGGCCATGATCATAAACGTTCCGGTGCCCGGGCCGATCATTCCGTCGTACATGCCGGTGACCACGCCGATGACCACACTGAGCAGATGGATCTGCCGGACTGTCCAGTCCTTTTCGGCGGTCTCCCTGCCGAAGTCCTTCTTCACCACCAGGATCACCGCCACCACCGGCAGAGCCACCAGCACGCAGGTCTGGAGCATCCGCTCCGAGAACCACAGGGCCAGCCGTGCGCCCACGGCCGCGCCGGCCAGCGCGCCGCCCGCGGCCCAGACCGCCGCCCGCAGGTCCACCTTTCCGCTTCGGAAATACCGCCACGCGGCCACGGCGGTGCCGGTGCTGTTGACCACTTTGTTGGTGCCCGACGCCAGATGTACCGGGATGCCCACGAACAGATACGCCGGCAGGGAGATCAGTCCTCCGCCGCCTGCCACGGAGTCCACGAATCCCGCCAGGAAGATCAGCGGACACACCACCAGGCACATCCTCAAAAGCTCGTTCATCTTGATATCCCCCTCTTTTTCTCTCCGGCGGTCCTCACTCCGCCGCCTGCCGCATCAGGGCGATCTCCGCCTGATAGCCCGGAAGCTCGTTGGGCGTCTCCAGACAGAAGGGCAGGTCCCGCAGAGCGGGATGCCGCACCACCCGGGTCAGCGCCTCCAGGCCGATGCAGCCCTGGCCGATCTTCTCATGGCGGTCCTTCCGGCTGCCAGTGGGATTTTTGCTGTCGTTCAGATGGATGGCCTTCAGCCGGTCTAGGCCGATGATCCGGTCGAACTCCGTCAGCACTCCGTCCAGATCGTGGATGATGTCGTACCCGGCATCGGAGACATGGCAGGTGTCCAGGCACACGCCCATCTTCTCACCCAGGGTCACTCCGTCCAGAATGGCCCGGAGTTCCTCAAACCGGCCGCCCACCTCGCTGCCCTTCCCGGCCATGGTCTCCAACAGGACGGTGGTGGACTGCTCCGGCATCAGCAGCCCGTTGAGCATTTCGGTGATGAGCCGGATGCCGGTGTCCATTCCCTGGCCCACATGGCTGCCGGGATGGAAGTTGTAGTACTGTCCCGGCAGGGACTCCATCCGCCGCAGATCATCGGCCATGGTCTGCCGGGCGAAGTCCCGGGTATTCTCCGCAGCGGAGCAGGGGTTCAGGGTATAGGGCGCGTGGGCCACGACTTTTGCGAAGTGATGCTCCGCCATCAGGGCCCGCAGCGCCTCCGCGTCGGCGGGGTCGATATCCTTGGCCCGGCTGCCCCTGGGGTTCCGGGTGAAAAACTGAAAGGTGTCCGCCCCCAGCTCCAGTGCCGTCCGGCCCATGGCCAGAAAGCCTCCGGATGAGGACAGATGGCATCCGATATGCAGCATAGGTTCCCTCCATTCCGCCGCTTTCGGGCCAGTTGGCCCCTTCGACGGCGTTCGTACCGCCCAGTGTATCACACCCCTGTCCGCTTGGCAATGCCCTGTTTTGCGGGAAAATCCTGTTTTCGGGCATAAACAGGCCGGACATGCGGCGCATGTCCGGCCCTCCCGTTCAATATCCGCTGATATCCAGGCTCTCGTCGTCCGTGCCCTTCTCGATGGCTCGGATGACGGCGCAGTACTTCAGGTCCGGCCCCACCTCAATGAGGACCCGGTCTCCCACCCGGTGTCCCATCAGGGCCTTCCCCACCGGGGACTCCTTGCTGATCAGGTTCTTCATCACGTCCTGCCGCAGGGTGGTGACGATCTGAATGGTCATCTCCCGGCCCAGCTTTTCGTTGAGGAACGTCACCTTGTCGAACAGCCCCACCATGTCTCCCGCGGCGTCCGCCTCCACCTCAATGACCTTAGCGGTGCGGATCATCCGCTCCAGATAGCGGATGCGGCTCTCGTTGCGGTTCTTGGCCTGCTTGGCACATTTGTACTCGTAGTTCTCGCTGAGATCGCCAAAGGCCCGGGCGGTCTGCACCTCCTCAATGAGCTGGGGGCGCAATTCCCGGACGCGGTAGTCGATCTCCTCCTGCATCTTCCGGATGTCGACTTCAGTCAGTTCGTCGTACATGGCTCAGAAATCCAGTCCCCCGCCCAGAACGCCGCTGCTGGTCAGTTCGTCCATTAGGCTGCCCTCGAACTCCACGTTGAAGGGCACGATCATATACGTATTGGACGCGATTCGGGACACGGAGGCATCCAGGCCATAGGCCACGCCGGAGAGCACATCCAGGATGCGGCGGATCAGATCCCGCTCCAGTGTCTCCAGATTCAGGATGATGGTCATGCCCTCCTTCAGCTCGTCGGCCACCGCGGGCAGATCCTCCAGACGCCGGGGCTGGGCGATCATCACCTTCAGGCGGGTGGTGGTGCGGATGCTGACCTCCCGGCCGCTGCGGGGACGCTCCTCCGTCCGCTCCGTCAGCGCCCAAGCCGAGGTCATGTCCTCGTCGTCCTCATCCAGATCCGGATGGGCCCACTGTCTCAGATTCTCCATCAAGCTCATAGTTCTCCACTCCTAAAATATGGTTCATGGTCTGGTTTCCATAAAACCGTTATCTTCTTCTCCAGTATATCACACTTCCGCTGTTCGTAAAGGATAAAATTGCCGAAAACCTGAAATCTTTTCAGATACGCTCCCCGTCGGCAGATCCCCTCAGATCCCTTCCGCGGCCTCCAGCGCTTTTTCCCAGTTCTCCTGCCGGAAGCCCACCAGCACGAAGCCGTCGCCCACCAGGATGGGCCGCTTTACCAGCATCCCGTCGGTGGCCAGCAGGGCGGCCATCTCCGCCTTGTTCATGGACGGCACTTTCTCCGACAGACCCATTCCCCGGTACAGCTGGCCGCTGGTGTTGAAGAACTTCTTCATGGGCAGACCGCTCCGGGCCTGCCAGTCCAGCAGCTCCGCCTCGATGGGGCGTTCCTCCTTGATATCCCGCACCGTGAATGCGGTGCCGCGGCTCTCCAGAAATTTCCGGGCCTTCTGGCAGGTGGTGCATTTGGGATAGCAGACAAACAGCAGCATGGCAGGCTCTCCTTCTCCGGCTTCCACCGGGCCTTTTTCAGGCAGAATGTTTACGGCGGCAGGGATCTCCGCCGCCAGTCTCTTATTCATCTTATCATACACGTTTCCCATCCGCAACCGTGTCCGGACCTGTGACACAGAAATTTTCCGTTTCTTTTTCCCCCGAAAAGGCGTATACTAACTGCAATATCATCAACTTCTCACAGGAGGCAACTATGAAAACCGGAATCGTCCTGGAGGGCGGCGCTCTCCGTACCATCTTCTCCGCCGGCGTCTGCGACGCGTTTCTGGATGCCGGCCTGATGCCGGACTACCTGATCGGCGTCTCCGCCGGTGCCGCCTACGGCGTCAGCTATCTCTCCCGCCAGAAGTGGCGGAACCTGAACATCGTCTGCCACTACGCCAACGACCGGCGGTATATGGGCATCGGCAACCTGCTGAACCCCAGGAACCGCTCCTATTTCGGCCTGACCTTCTCCTACGAGACCATTCCCAATGAGCTGATCCCCTTTGACTACGAGACCTTCGCTGCCTATCCCGGCACCGTGGAGGCGGTGGTGACCAATTTGAACACCGGCCGGGCGGACTATCTGCCGGTGCCCCGGCGGGACGACCACTTCACCGTCCTCCAGGCCACCTGCGCCATGCCGCTGCTGTTCCCCATCTTCCGCATCGGCGGCCAGCCCTATCTGGACGGCGGCTGTTCCGACGCCATCCCCTACCAGCGGGCTTTTGACTGCGGCTGCGACCGGGTGGTGGTGGTCCTGACCCGGGAGCGCTCCTTCCTCCGCAAGCCGGAAAAGGTGGAGGGTGCCATCGACCGTAAGTACCGGAAATATCCCAACTTTCTGGACACCATGCGCCGCCGGTCGGACGCCTACAACCAGTGCCGGGAGCGGCTGTTCCAGCTGGAGCGGGACGGCCGGGTCATCGTCATCGCGCCGGAGTCTACCGCCGGTTTCTCCCGGACGGAGCGGGATCTCACCAAGATCCGCTCCCTGTGGCAGGACGGCTATTTTGCCGGCCGTCGGGCCGCTCCGGCGGTCCGGGAGTTCTGGACGGACGGAACGTCCCTGTGAAAACCATCGGACCGGCGGCTCTCCGCTCCGTGGAGGGCTTCCGGTCCTTGTCCGGACACGGGAGCCCCGCCGCCGTCCTGCCGCTTCCCTGAAAATTTTACATAGATTTTACATGATTCGCAGTGGCGGTGTCTTTTCGCGGATGGATTTTACATATATAATGGTAGAGACTGCGCTGTGTAAACAACGCATTGTCCCTGTGTAAAATCAAAATCAATCGGCTGAAGGAGTTCTTATGGATATCTTTTCTGTCCTTACCCTCTGCGGCGGCCTGGCCTTTTTCCTCTATGGTATGCACACCATGTCCAAAAGTCTGGAAAAAATGGCCGGCGGCAAGCTGGAGCGTCTGCTGAAGCAGATGACCTCCAATCCCTTCAAGAGCCTGCTTCTGGGTGCCGGCATCACCATTGCCATTCAGTCCTCCTCCGCGGTGACAGTGATGCTGGTGGGCCTGGTAAACTCCGGCGTCATGGAGCTGGGCCAGACCATCGGCGTCATCATGGGTTCCAACATCGGCACCACCCTGACGGCGTGGATCCTGTCCCTCACCGGCCTGGAGAGCGAGAACGTCTGGATCAATCTGCTGAAGCCGGAGAACTTCTCCCCCGCCATCGCCCTCATCGGCGTCATCCTCATCATGGGCGGAAAGAAGCAGAAGCAGCGGGACGTGGGCCGCATCATGGTGGGCTTCTCCATTCTGATGTACGGCATGGAGCTGATGAAGAACGCCGTGGCGCCTCTGGCGGATATGCCGGAATTCAGCAGTATCCTCACCGCCTTTGAGAATCCCCTGGTGGGCGTTCTGGTGGGTGCCGTGTTCACCGGCGTCATCCAGTCCTCCGCCGCCTCGGTGGGCATTCTCCAGGCTCTGGCCCTCACCGGCAGCATCTCCTACGGCATGGCCATCCCCATCATCATGGGCCAGAACATCGGCACCTGCGTCACCGCCCTCATCAGCTCCATTGGCGTCAACCGGAACGCCAAGCAGGTGGCAGTGGTCCATATCTCCTTCAACGTCATCGGCACCGCCATCTGCCTGATCCTGTTCTACGGCGCCCACGCCATCCTGCAGTTCACCTTTATCGACAATCCCATCAACGCGGTGGGCATCGCCTTCTGCCACACCGTCTTCAACGTCTTCACCACCATCATCCTCCTCCCCTTCTCGCGCCAGCTGGAAAAACTGGCGCGAACCTTGGTCAAGAGTGAGGACAAGTCCCAGGACTTCGCCTTCCTGGATCCCCTGCTGCTCCGGACCCCCAGCGTCGCCATCAGCGAGTGCGTCTCCAAGACCAATCAGATGGCCGAGGTGGCTCACCAAAACCTGCTGCTGTCCATTGAGCAGTTCCGCGAGTACTCCTCCTCCCGGGAGGCCGCCATCAACGACAATGAGGACAAGCTGGACACCTACGAGGACCGTCTGGGGAACTATCTGGTGGAGATCTCCCGCCATAACATCTCCATGGCCGACGGCCGGGACGCCGCCCGTCTCCTCCACGCCATCAACGACTTCGAACGCATCGGCGACCACGCCCTGAATCTTCAGGAGACGGCTCAGGAGCTCCACGACAAGGGCCTGGCCTTCTCCGACGACGCCCGGGCGGAGTTGAACGTGCTGGTGTCCGCCCTGACGGATATCCTGGACCAGGCGTTCTCCTGCTTCACCCAGAACGACGCCCAGGCTGCCGCCCATGTGGAGCCTCTGGAGGAGACCATCGACCGCCTCATCGAGGAGATCCGCCTGCGGCACATCGAGCGCCTGCAGAGCGGCCGCTGCACCATTCAGCTGGGTTTCATCCTCAACGACTTCCTGACCAACTGCGAACGTGTCTCCGACCACTGCTCCAACATTGCCCTCTGTGTCATCGAATCCAAGGGCAGCAACATCAGCGCCCACGCATATGTCAACGAGATCAAGGCCGAGAGCACAGGATTCTCCCAGGACCTCCGCGCGGACCTGAACCGCTACACCCTTCCCAACCCCTGATTCGTCTGCAAAAGAGCCGGCCCAATGGGCCGGCTCTTTCATTTATGCATTCTTTCTTGCATTTTTTACTGGTGATTTTGTATGGTCTTTCGCTTTGTTCTTGCATGAATATTTGTTATTTCCACAAAAGCCTAAATATTGGCTGGTTTTTAGCAAATATTTATTCACTTTTTAGTGGATAAAGTATTGACATTGAAAATTGAACGTGTTAAGGTATCAACCATCCACTTGGGGGGAGCTGCAAAACGGCGCAGCGCCCGGCGCGTTCCCCCGGCGGACAGACCAAATAAAAAGGATGATTGGTTATGATGAAGAAGATTTTGACAATGGCTCTGGCTCTGTCCATGGCCCTGACCATGGCCGCCTGCGGCAGCAGCAACAGCGGCGCCGCCTCCACTCCCGCGGCCGGTTCCTCCGCCGCCTCCGCGTCCGCTGCCGGCAGCTCCGCCGCCGCTGAGCCGGAAGACGCCTTTACTACCGTGGAATCCGGCAAGCTGCACATGGCCACCAACGCCGCGTTCCCTCCCTATGAGATGACCGACGACAACGGCGGCTTCGAGGGCATCGACGTGGAGATTGCCACCGCCATCGCCGACAAGCTGGGCCTGGAGCTGGTGGTGGATGACATGGACTTTAGTTCCGTCATCAACGCCGTCCAGGGCGGCAAGGCCGACATCGCCATGGCCGGTCTGACGGTCAACGAGGAGCGCAAGCAGAACGTGGACTTCACCGCCTCCTACGCCACCGGCGTCCAGGTGGTCATCGTCCCCGAGGACTCCGACATCACCACCGTGGATGACCTGTCCAACGACAAGATGATCGGCACCCAGGAGGCCACCACCGGCTACATCTACTGCTCCGACACCCCGGAGAACGGCGGCTACGGTGAGGACCACGTTGTGGCCTACACCAACGGCGCCACCGCCATCCAGGCGCTGCTGGGCGGTAAGGTGGACGCCGTGGTCATCGACAACGAGCCTGCCAAGGCCTTCGTAGCAGCCAATCCCACGCTGAAGATTCTGGACACCGAGTATGTCACCGAGGAGTACGCCATCGGCATTTCCAAGGAGAACAACGCCCTGCTGGACGCCGTCAACGGCGCGCTGGAGGAGCTGATCGCCGACGGCACCGTGCAGTCCATCGTTGACAAGTACATCACCGCGGACTGAACTGCACAGCACGTAAGGGGGGGCGGCAAAGCCGTCCCCCTTTCCATAGGAATCCACAGGAAGGAGAAACACGCATGGGATTCTGGGAATCTGTCATGGCGCAGTACGCGGAGCTGAACGCCGCCAAAGCGTCCATCCCTTTCCACATCAGTATGCTTCACGACTTCTATCAGAGCTTCATCGAGGGCGACCGCTGGCTCCAGTACCTGAAGGGCCTGGGCGTCTCCATTGAGGTCACCATCGGCGCCCTGATCCTGGGCATCATTCTGGGCGTTCTGGTAGCCGTGGTCCGGACCCTCCACGACCAGCAGCGCCCCGGCCAGTCCAATCACCTGCTGAGCCTGCTGAATGCCCTCTGCAAATTCTACACCACCGTCATCCGCGGCACCCCCATGATGGTCCAGCTGCTGATCATGGGCTTCGTCATCTTTTCCGCCAGCCGGAATCTGGTGGGCGTGGCCGTGCTGACCATGGGCATCAACTCCGGCGCCTACGTGTCGGAGATCATCCGGGGCGGCATCATGTCCATCGACCCCGGCCAGATGGAGGCCGGCCGCTCCCTGGGCATGGGCTACGTCCCGGTGATGCGCCACGTGGTGATCCCCCAGGCCATCAAGAACATCCTGCCCGCCCTGGGCAATGAGTTCATCACCCTGTTCAAGGACACCTCCCTGGTGACGGTCATCGGCCTGCGGGACCTGACCAAGGCGGCCATCCAGATCCAGGCCAAGACCTATCAGGCCCTGATGCCCTTCATGGGCATCGCCGTCATGTACCTGCTGGTGGTCATGTTCCTGACCTGGCTGCTGGGCATTCTGGAAAGGAGGCTGCGTCAAAGTGATCGACGTTAAGAACCTGTCCAAGTCCTTCGGGGATCATCTGGTGCTGGACAATATCTCCGAGCACATCTACCCCGGCGAAAAGGTGGTCATCATCGGCCCCTCCGGCTCCGGCAAGTCCACGTTCCTGCGGTGCCTGAATCTGCTGGAGGCCCCCACCTCCGGTACCATCACCTTTGAGGGCACGGCCATCACCGATCCCAAGGTAAAGATCGACGCCATCCGCCAGCAGATGGGCATGGTGTTCCAGCACTTCAACCTGTTCCCCAACATGACCATTCAGAAGAACATCACCCTGGCTCCCGTCCAGACCGGCCTGATGAAGCAGGAGGAGGCGGACGAGACTGCCATTCAGCTGCTGAAGCGGGTGGGCCTGGAGGAGAAGGCGGATTCCTATCCCGCCCAGCTCTCCGGCGGACAGAAGCAGCGCATCGCCATCGTCCGGGCGCTGGCCATGCGGCCCAAGGTGATGCTGTTCGACGAGCCCACCTCCGCCCTGGACCCGGAGATGGTGGGCGAGGTGCTGGAGGTCATGGAGCAGCTGGCCGACGAGGGCATGACCATGGTGGTGGTCACCCATGAGATGGGCTTCGCCCGGGAGGTGGGCAGCCGTGTGCTGTTCATGGAGGGCGGCCACATTCTGGAGCAGAACGAGCCCCATGAGTTCTTCGCCCATCCCAAGTGCGAGCGTCTGCAGTCCTTCCTGGACAAGGTGCTGTGAAGTCTTTCCCTTTTACTGAGAAAACCGGTTCTCCGGAGCAGCTGCTCCGGAGAACCGGTTTCGTTTATCTCTGCCGTATTGCGTTCAGCTCACCTTGCGGCTCGGGCGAACCGTCACTTCAGCGTTACAACCGTCACGCCGCTCTCGCCCGCCTCCCATCGGCGCAGCCGATGGGAACCCTCCGGGGCGATTCTGTCCGCGACGGGCGGAGTGAATCCGCCCTGCGGCAAGGTTTTGCTCCGCAAAACGCTTGGACGCCGCTTCCGCGGCGATTCGGCTCGGGCGAACCGTCACTTCAGCGTTACAACCGTCACGCCGCTCTCGCCCTCGCCGTAGACGCCCAGGCGGAAGGACTTCACCGATTTGTTCCGCCGCAGGATGTCGTGGACGGCCTTCCGCAGGGCGCCGGTGCCCTTGCCATGGATGATGGTAACGGTCTCCAGCCGTCCCATGACGGCGACGGACAGGAAGTTCTCCACCACGGTCTCCGCCTCGATGGTCTCCATGCCCCGGATATCCAGCTCCGACGCGGCTGCCGCCCGGAACGACTGGGACGCGCCCTTCCGGATGGTGACGGTGGGCTGTTTGCTCCTCCGCTCCGTCTCCTCGATGAGCCGCACTTCGTTGGCCTTCACGGTCATCTTCAGCGCCCCGGCCTTCAGGGACAGACTGCCGTCCTTCCCCACGGACACCACTTCCGCCGGCTGGCGGACGCCGGGCAGCTCCACCAGGTCCCCCGCCCGGATGGGACGGCTGGGCGCCGGAATGGGCTCCCGCTCCTCATGCCGGACGCCCACGGCAGCCTCCGCCTCGTTCAGCGTCCGGAACAGGCTGGCCCGGGCCTCGTTCTCATTCTCCGCCCGCTCCGCTCTGGCCTGCCGCTTCCGCATCTCGCTCAGCTCCGCGAAGACGCTGTCAGCGGTGTCCCGGGCGTCCTTCAGGATGCGGCGGGCCTCCGCCTCGCCCCGGGACCGGGCATTCTCCTTGGCCCGCTCCATCTGCTCCCGGAACTCCCGGGCCTTCCGGGCGTCCGTCTCCCGCTGGACGTACAGGCGGTCGATCTCCGCCTGCTTCTTCTCCAGCGCCTGACGCTTGCCCTCCAGCTGGGTCAGCACGTCCTCGAACCGGACGCTCTCGCCGCTCATCTGCCGCTTGGCGTCGTCGATGACGTCTTCCGGCAGGCCCAGCCGCTTGGAGATGGCGAAGGCGTTGGACTTGCCGGGAATGCCGATGAGCAGCCGGTAGGTGGGGCACAGGGTCTCCACGTCGAATTCGCAGGAGGCGTTCTCCACCCCGGCGGTGGTCATGGCGAAGGTCTTCAGCTCCGCGTAGTGGGTGGTGGCAGCCACCTTGGCCCCCGCCTGACGCACCCGCTCAATGATGGCGATGGCCAGCGCCGCGCCCTCC
Source organism: Dysosmobacter sp. HCP28S3_G4 (assembly GCF_052065175.1). Lineage (NCBI taxonomy): Bacteria > Bacillati > Bacillota > Clostridia > Eubacteriales > Oscillospiraceae > Dysosmobacter > Dysosmobacter sp. HCP28S3_G4. The sequence goes on from NZ_JBQHUP010000005.1 coordinate 35,752, forward strand.
ACCGGGTCCGTACCGGCGCCCAGCTCATCGAACAGCACCAGGCTCCGCTGGTCCGCCTCCTTCAAAACAGCCACGATATTGACCATATGTGCCGAGAAAGTAGACAAACTCTGCTCAATGCTCTGCTCGTCGCCCACATCCGCCAGCACCGCCCGGAACACGGACACGGCGCTGCCGGATGCCGCCGGGATCTGCAAGCCGCACTGGGTCATCAGGCACAGCAGGCCCAGGGTCTTTAGACTGACGGTCTTGCCGCCGGTGTTGGGGCCGGTGATGACCAGCGTGTCGAAGGTGTCTCCCAGCTGGATGTCGATGGGCACGGCCTTGGCCGGGTCCAGCAGGGGATGCCGGGCCTTCCGCAGCTGGATGCCGCCGTCCCGGCGGATGACAGGCCGCACGCAGTCCAGCTTGTAGCTCAGCTGTCCTCTGGCGAAGATGACATCCAGATGCACCAGGGCGTCGTAGTCCCACTGGATGTCGTCCTTGTGGGACGCGGCGGCGGCGGACAGCTCCGCCAAAATGCGCTCGATCTCCTTCTTCTCCTTGGCCTCCAGCTCGATGAGCTCATTGTTGGCCTGGACGACGCCCATGGGCTCCACGAACAGCGTGGCGCCGGAGGAGGAGATGTCGTGGACCAGGCCCGGCATGTCTCCCCGGTGCTCCGCCTTCACCGGCACCACGAACCGGCCGTCCCGCTGGGTGATGATGCTCTCCTGCAAGATCTTGGAGTAGCTGGGGGAGGAGATGATACGCTGTAAAATTTGGCGGCTCTTGGCCTGGGCCGCCCGCATGTGCCGCCGGATGTCCGCCAGCTCGGAGGAGGCAGTGTCGGCAATGGTGTCCTCGTCCAGAATGGCGCTCTTGATCCGATCCTCCAGAAAGCGGTTGCCGTGGAGGGACAGGAACAGGTGGTCGATGGCGGTCTTCTCCGCCGCATCGTCGTTGAAATACTCCCGGGTCCGGCGGGCGCAGGTCAGCAGACCCGCGATGGTCAGCAGCTCCCGAGTGTTGAGACTGCCGCCCCGGTCCGCCCGATCCAGAGCCTCCGCCACCGGCTTCACGCCGGAGAAGGACGGGCTGCCCCGTAGGCCGATCATGGTCCGGGCCGCCTCGGTCTGGTCCTGGAGACGCTCCGCCTCCTCCGGCTCCGTCTCCGGGCGGAGGTTCTCGCAGCGGCGCTTGGCCTCGTCGCTGACGGCCTGATCCGCCAGCAGAGCCAGCACTCTGGGCAGCTCCAGCGTGCGGATGGATTTTTCAAATAATTCGCTCATAAGTCATTCTCCCGAAAAGAAGATTTACTTTACAGTTCTTCCAGCGCAGGATTTTCCAGCAGCCACGGCAGTTCCATGGCCACGTTCAGCTGAAAGCAGGGGCGGGGAAAATCCTCCGGGAGCAGATCACAGTCCGGAGAAAAGCCCACTTCGGCTTCCCCGATTTCTAACCGGTCCGGGGCGTTGGTCTCCAGCGTCCCCGCCAGGTGATAGAAGTTCTCGTAAAGGCGATGTCCTTCCGCCCTGGGTCCCAGCTCCATGGCCTCCCGGGGCTTTCGGATATCCAGGCCCAGCGCGTCGAAAAAGTCCCGGATCTCCGGAGAGACTGTCTCCACGGCGGCGGTGAAGTTGCGGCAATAGGCGCAGTCACAGCCCCCAGCGACTTCCCCGTGGGCCGCATACCAGTCCCGTGTCCGCTTCACATCCACCGTCAGTCGGCAGGGGCCAAAGGCAAATTTTGTCATTTTTTGTTCCATATCGTATAATTGGCAAAAGATTATACAAACTGTATCCTATTTCGACAGTTCCTCCGGCGGCTGTAAGCTCTTATAGAAGTCCAGCGTCCGGAAGCCCCGCTCCAGCTGGGTCTCCGTGAAGGCCTCCGACGCCACGGCCAGCCGGTCCAGAGCCGGGCCCCCCAGCTTGAAGGAGTACAGCCGCTTGGGGTCGCCGTACAGGATATGCCGCAGGGCCGCCAGGGAGTCCCGGCACAGCGGCAGGGAGCGTCCTGTCTCCCCCGCGCCGCACGTTTCGCACCGCAGCACGCCCTGCACCACGTCCAGCAGGGGCTTCTCCGGGTCCGGACAGCCGCAGTAGGCGCAGGCGTCCGCCAGCGGCTCATAGCCTGCCAGACACAGCAGCCGGAACTCGAAGGCCGCCTTGGCCAGCTTCTCCGGCTTTTTCAGCTTGTCCAGGGCGTACAGTCCGTTGAGCAGATGACTCAGCAGGGCCGCCGCCGGTTCCCCGGGATTGGTCACGCTCTCCGTCAGCTCCGCGAAATAGGTCCCCAGCGCCAGACGGGTCAGGTCCCGCCGCAGCCCGCCGAACATCTCGATGGTTGCGCCCTCGTTGGCGTAATGCCAATCCCCTTTCCGGTACAGCGTCCATTCGGAGAACGCCAGTAGCTGGGCGGCGGCGGCAAATTTGCAGACCTTCCGCCGGGCGCCCCGGGCGATGACGGAAATTTTGCCCTGTTCAGCGGTCAATAGGGTCAATATTTTGTCCGATTCTTTGGTCTCCGTCTCCCGGAGGACGACGCCTTTTACAACGATGTACGGCGCGGCGGCCACAGTGTTCCCCCTCTCCTATGTAGGGCGGGGCACGGCCCCGCCGTCACGCGGACTTCATGCCGCTCTCCGCCTCCAGCAACTCCCGGTAGAGCAGATAGTACTCCGGCGCCCCGGTGGCGCAGAACAGCGCCCAATACACTTCCGGTCTCATATGGCAGACCTCCTTACGGGAATAGTCTGCGAAATACGTCGAATTTTATAGCTGGAAAAGTCTCACTGGAAAGCGAACCGGCACCGGCACGGATGTCTCCGTCTCAGTTGTCGTCGTAGCCGAAGCTCCGCACGTAATTGACGTTCTCCCGCCAGTTCTCCTTGACCTTCACCCAGGTCTCCAGATAGACCTTGGTGCCCATGAATTTCTCCATGTCCTGACGGGCCAGGGTGCTGATCTTCTTCAGCATGGTACCCTGCTTGCCGATGATGATGCCCTTGTGACTGACCTTTTCGCAGTAGATCGTGGCGTCCACATCGATGACGCCGCTGTCCCGCTCGGAGAATTTGGTGATCTCCACGGCGGTGCCGTGGGGGATCTCCTTGTCCAGGCACAGCAGCAGCTTCTCCCGCAGGATCTCGCCCATGACCTGCCGCTCCGGCTGGTCGGAGGTCTGTCCGTCCGGGAACAGCTGGGGGCCCTCCACGGCGTATTTGGACAGTTCCTTCATCAGATCGTCCAGGCCGCTGCCGGTGTGGGCGGAGATGGGGATGATGGCGTCAAAGCCGTCCCAGGTCTCGTTGTAGGCAGCGATGACCGGCAGCAGTTCGTCGGGCTTCACGGTGTCGATTTTGTTGACGCACAGGATGCAGGGGATCTTCTCCTCCCGGATGCGGTCGATGAGTGCCTGCTCCGGCCCGCCCACATGGGCAATGGGCTCCACCAGCAGCAATGCGCAGTCCACGTCGGACAGGCTGGAGGTGACCACCTTCACCATATAGTCCCCCAGGGCAGACTTGGGCTTGTGGAGACCCGGCGTGTCCATCAGGACATACTGGGTGTCTCCCCGGTTCACCACGCCGCAGATGCGGTTGCGGGTGGTCTGGGCCTTGTTGGAGACAATAGCGACTTTTTCGCCCACCAGGGTGTTGGTCAGGCTGGATTTGCCCACGTTGGGCCGGCCGCAGACAGTGACCATGGCAACTTTTTTGATCTCAGACATAACAGGTGATCCTCAACTTTCTTCTCATTTGAGCAATTGATTGTTTGCGGCATCCGCCGCGGGAATACATGTTTGTTTATAGACCCATAAAGGGTCATGGCGGTTGTCCTGCCCGGGAATGCTTTCCCGCGGAGCACGGGAGTGCCGGGGAAGCCCGGCACGTCACCGCTCCAGCACCTTTTTCAGATACTGTCCGGTGTAACTCTCCCCACAGGCGGCCACGGTCTCCGGGGTTCCGGCGCAGACGATGTTTCCGCCGCCGTCGCCGCCCTCCGGTCCCAGGTCGATAAGCCAGTCGGCGCACTTGATGACGTCCAGATTGTGCTCAATGACCACTACGGTATTCCCCGCGTCCACCAGCCGCTGGAGCACTTCCAGCAGCTTCTTCACGTCCTCGGCGTGGAGGCCGGTGGTGGGCTCGTCCAGAATATAGATGGTACCGCCGGTGGCCTGCTTGCTCAGTTCCGTGGCCAGCTTTACCCGCTGGGCCTCGCCGCCGGACAGCTCCGTGGAGGACTGGCCCAGCTTTACATAGCCCAGGCCCACGTCGCACAGCGTCCGGATCTTGTTGGCGATCTTGGGGATGCTCTGGAAGAAGTCCGCCGCCTGCTCCGCCGTCATGTCCAGCACCTCGGCGATGTTCTTCCCCTTGTAGCGGACCTCCAGGGTCTCCCGGTTGTACCGGCTGCCCTTGCACACCTCACAGGGCACGAAGATGTCCGGCAGGAAGTGCATCTCGATCTTGATGAGGCCGTCGCCGGAGCAGGCCTCACAGCGGCCGCCCCGGACGTTGAAGGAGAACCGTCCCGGTCCGTAGCCCCGGCTCTTGGCCTCCTGGGTCTGGGCGAACAGGGTGCGGATGTCGTCAAACACGCCGGTGTACGTGGCGGGATTGGACCGTGGCGTCCTGCCGATGGGGCTCTGGTCGATGCCCACCACCTTGTCCAAATATTCCAGGCCGTCCATGCGGGTGAACTTGCCGGGCCGGACCTTCATCCGGTTCAGGGACGCCCCCAGCTTTTTGAACAGTATCTCGTTCACCAGAGAGGACTTTCCGCTGCCGGACACGCCGGTGACCACGGTGAAGGTCCCCAGCGGGAACTGCACGGTGATGTTTTTCAGATTGTTCTCACGGGCTCCCACCACGGTGAGGAACTTCCCGTTGCCGGCGCGCCGCTCTTTGGGCACTTCAATGCGCCGGGTGCCCGCCAGATACTGGCCGGTGATGGAGTCGGGGTTGGCCATGACCTCCTCCGGCGTGCCGGCGGCCACCACCTGACCGCCGTGGACGCCGGCGCCGGGGCCGATGTCGATGAGATAGTCCGCCGCCCGCATGGTGTCCTCGTCGTGCTCCACCACCAAAACGGTGTTGCCCAGATCCCGCAGGCGCTTCAGGGTGTCCAGCAGCTTGTCGTTATCCCGCTGGTGGAGGCCGATGGAGGGCTCGTCCAGAATATACAGCACCCCCATCAGGGAGGAGCCGATCTGGGTGGCCAGCCGGATCCGCTGGCTCTCGCCGCCGGACAGCGTGGCGGCGGACCGGCTGAGGGTCAGATACCCCAGTCCCACGGACTGCAAAAAGCCCAGCCGGTTCCGGATCTCCTTCAGGATGCGGTCGGCAATGAGCATCTGCTGGTTCGTCAGCTTCAGGCCGTTGACCACGTTCAGCTCGTCCACCACGGACAGCTCCGTGAAGGCGTGGATGTCCATGTCCCCCACCGTCACCGCCAGGGACTCCTTTCGCAGGCGGCGGCCCTTGCAGGCGGGGCAGGGGCAGTTGGACATGGTCTCCTCCAGTTCCCGCTTGGAGGCGTCGCTCTGGGTCTCCAGATACCGCCGCTCCAGATTGTTGCAGATGCCCTCAAAGGTCTGATACAGCACGCCCTTGCCCCGGGGCTGGTCATATTTCAGCTCCAGCTTCTCGTCTCCGGTGCCGTAGAGGATGATGTCCCGCACCTCCTCCGACAGCTCCTTCCAGGGCGTGGACAGAGAGAAGTGATATTTCTTGGCCAGGGCATCGAAGTACATCCGGGAGATGCCGTCGCCGCGGATATTGTTCCAGCCGCTGGCCTGGATGGCCCCCTCCAGAATGGACAGATTCTTGTCCGGGATCACCAGATCCGGGTCCACTTTCTGCTGGAAGCCCAGGCCCGTGCAGGTGGGGCAGGCGCCGAAGGGATTGTTGAAGGAGAACATCCGTGGCGTCAGCTCCTCGATGGAGATACCGCAGTCCTCGCAGGCATAGTTCTGGGAGAACATCAGATCCTGCTCCTCCCGCAGGAGGTTCACCACCACGATGCCCCCCGCCAGGGCGGAGGCCGTCTCCACGCTGTCCGTCAGCCGCTGGCGGATGTCGGGCCGGATGATGAGCCGGTCCACGATGATCTCGATGCTGTGCTTTTTGTTCTTCTCCAGCTTGATCTCCTCGTCCAGCTCATAGAGGGAGCCGTCCACCCGGACACGGACATAGCCGGACTTCCGGGCGTTCTCGAAGACCTTAGCGTACTCGCCCTTCTTCCCCCGGATCACCGGGGCCATGACCTGAATGCGGGTGCCCTCCGGCAGGGCCAGCACCTGGTCGATGATCTGGTCGATGGTCTGCTGGCGGATCTCTTTGCCGCACTTGGGACAGTGGGGCGTGCCCACTCTGGCCCACAGCAGACGGAGGTAGTCGTAGATCTCCGTCACCGTGCCCACAGTGGAGCGGGGGTTCTTGCTGGTGGTCTTCTGGTCGATGGAGATGGCCGGAGAGAGGCCGTCGATATAGTCCACGTCCGGCTTGTCCATCTGTCCCAGGAACATCCGGGCATAGGAGGACAGGGACTCCACATACCGCCGCTGCCCCTCGGCGTAGATGGTATCGAAGGCCAGAGAGGACTTGCCGGACCCGCTGAGTCCCGTCAGCACCACCAGCTTGTCCCGCGGGATGGTGACGTCGATGTTTTTCAGGTTGTTGGCTCTGGCGCCTTTGACGACGATTTTGTCTTGCATGGATGTTGTTTTCTCCTTTTCAGGTCTGCATAGGCGAATTTGCTCATGCCAGCTCCAGCGCCGACAGGCAGGCCTTCACCGCCTTTTCCGCCGTGCGCTGGTTGATCAGTCCCTCTTTTGCCCAGGCGCTGATTTCAAGGGCATCCTCACGGAAGCACAGTTCCACGGCGGCAGGATTCCGGTTCTGGAAGCCGCTGCCCACCAGCAGGACCATATGATCCCGCTCCTTCAGGACGCATTCCGTACAAAGCCCCCGCAACTTCTCCCACGCTGTCTCACACAGCGCCTTCTTCGCTTTGACGGACACGCTCTTTCCCGACATCCTGCATTTGCGGTAGCTCTTTACCGCTGGATTGTCCTCTATCCACCGGGAGTCCGCATCCGCTCCTCCCGCGGTCCGGAGCTGTGTCTCAAAGGCCTCTTCCAAAATCCGCTTTGCCTCTGTCTCCTGCATCATGCCTTTTCCTCCGTAATGATATCCGCCGTCCCGGCGCGCAGAAGCTCCAGCAGCGCCTTGGGCGCCACTTCCACCTGGGCGCCGATCTTTCCGCCGGAGATGAATACGGTATCGTAGTCCGTCACGGTCTCATGGAACACCGTGGGATACTGCTTCTTCATACCGATGGGGCTGCATCCGCCCCGGATATAGCCGGTGACGGCGTTGATCTCCGCCACGTGGAGCAGCTCGATGGACTTCTCCCCCACCGCCCGGGCGGCTTTCTTCAGATCCAGGTTCTCCGCCACCGGCACCTCAAACACGTAGACGCCCTTGGATGCGCCCCGGGCCACCAACGTCTTGAAGCCCCGGGCAGGATCCTGTCCCAGCGCCTGAGCCACGTGGACGCCGTACTCCCGGGTACCCTCCGGCCCCTCGCTGTCGTCATAGAACCGGGCCGTGTAGGGGATCTTCCTCTGGTCCAGGATCCGCATGACATTTGTCTTTTCTTCCTTATGCTTTGCCATTGATCTCACCTCAAAATGATAACGCCCGCCAGTACCAGGGCGATGCCCGCGGCGGTCAGAAGCCCCATGGGCTCCCCGAACACCAGCACCCCCGCCAGGGAGGCTACCACTGGCTCCAGGCTGGCCATGATGGAGGCCCGTCCGGATTCCACCTGGCTGAGCCCTTTTGTATACAGGATGTAAGGCAGCACTGTGGAGAATACCACCAGTCCCGCCGCCGTCAGCCAGGCGGAGGGCGTCAGCGCCGCCAGCTCGGCGGGCCGCAGAAACACCAGGGACGCCGGCCCCGCGAACAGGAAGGTCCAGACCGTCACAGTCATGGAGTCGTAGTGGGACAGGGCGTATCGCCCGAAGATGCTGTACAGGGCATAGAAGAAGCCTGCGCCCAGTCCCAGCAAGATACCTGTAGCGGTGACGGTCAGGTCCTCAGAGAACAGGCCGCACACGCAGGCGCAGCCCACCAGCGTCAGTCCCAGGGCGGTCAGCTTCTTTCCGGTGACCGGCTCCTTCCAGAGAATGGCGGACAGGATCACCACAAAGGACGGCGCGGTGTACAGCAGAACGGAGGCCACCGCCAGGGAACAGATCTTCTGGCAGGAGAAATAGCACGCGGTGAACAGCACCACACTGATGACGCCGGTGCCGAAGAAGTATTTCAGATGCTCCCGCCGCACCCGGAACACGTTCCGGTCTTTCACAGTGAAGATGGCCGAAAGCAGAAGCATTCCGCCCAAATTCCGCACCGTCACGATGGTGGTGGGCGACAGGCCCGACGCCAGCAGCCGCCGGTTCCACAGTCCGATGACGCCCCACAGCGCGGCGGCCGCCAGGATGCAGGCGCAGGCGCCGCCGCTTTTCTTCCGTTCCTTGATGGTCTCCTCCATATGAACTCCTCTCAGTCTCCCAGGATCTCCCGCTGCACATACTTGGGCAGCTTTTCCAGCACCAGCCGGTGGGATTCCCCACACAGCTCCCGCAGCGTCTCCTCCGGCAGCTCCCCGTCCAGCAGGCAGGCGATCCAGTTCTGTTTGTCCGTGTAAAAGCCCGGCAGGATCTCCGGATGCGCCGCCCGCAGCAGCTCCGCCCTGTCCGGCCGGCATTTCAGATTCACCAGATCGTGCCCGCCGTAGATCTTGTGTTCCGGCCCCGGCGAACAGACGGCGGCAAACAGCTTGCCCCGGATCATGTACCGGAACCACTGCCACTCGGGCTTGTAATCCTTCTCCGCCCCGGGCAGGGACAGGAGATATTCGTCCAGCCAGTCGTATTTCATAGGACATTCTCCTCATAATAACAGTCCGCCGCCGCGTCGCCGCAAACTCTCTCATTTCGCTGCGGCTCCTTTTCTCACGCGACCCGCTTCGCTGGGCTCGCGCGGGAGCCCTGTTTTGCTGATCCCGACAGTGGAAATGAAAGAGGCTCACTTGTCTCCTTTCAGCTCGATGATCCGGTCCCGCAGGATCGCCGCGTACTCGAACTCCAGCATTTTGGCCGCCTCTTTCATTTCCTTTTCCAGCTTGGCGATCTCCGCCTGACGCTCCTGGTCGCTGAGCTTCGTCTTGCGGCGCTTCTTCTTTCCGCCGGTCTCGTCCGTGGACTTGGAGATCTCCAGCACGTCCCGGACGCCCTTGATGATGGTCTTCGGCACGATACCGTGTTCTTTATTGTAGGCGTCCTGGATGGCCCGGCGGCGGGCGGTCTCATCCATGGCGGCCCGCATGGCCGGGGTGATCTGGTCGGCGTAGAGCACCACCAGACCCTCCGCGTTCCGGGCAGCCCGGCCGATGGTCTGGATCAGGGATGTCTCGGAGCGCAGGAAGCCCTCCTTGTCCGCGTCCAGCACCGCCACCAGGGATACCTCCGGCAGGTCCAGGCCCTCCCGCAGGAGGTTGATGCCCACCAGCACGTCGAACTCGCCCAGCCGCAGGTCCCGGATGATCTCCATGCGCTCGATGGTCTCCACATCGGAGTGCATGTACCGCACCCGGATGCCGGCGTTCCGGAAGTACTCCGTCAGGTCCTCCGCCATTTTCTTGGTCAGGGTGGTCACCAGCACCCGCTCGTTCCGTCCGGCACGCTGGTTGATCTCGCCGATGAGGTCGTCGATCTGCCCCTCTACAGGCCGGACCTCCACCACCGGGTCCAGCAGACCCGTGGGACGGATGACCTGCTCCACCACCTGTCCCGCCCGCTGGCGCTCGTACTCGCCGGGGGTGGCGGACACGTAGACGGCCTGGTTGATGCGCTCCGCGAACTCCTCGAACTTCAGAGGCCGGTTGTCGTAGGCGCAGGGCAGGCGGAAGCCGTATTTCACCAGTGAGTCCTTCCGGGCGTGGTCGCCGTTGTACATGGCCCGGACCTGGGGCAGCGTCACGTGGCTCTCGTCCACGAACAGCAGGAAGTCCTTGGGAAAAAAGTCCAGCAGCGTCATGGGCGCCGACCCCACCGGACGGCCGGAGATGACCCGGGAGTAGTTCTCGATGCCGGTGCAGTAGCCCAGCTCCTTCATCATCTCCATGTCGTACTCCGTGCGCTGGCGGATGCGCTGGGCCTCCACCAGCTGGTTATTGTCCGTAAAGTACCGGACCTGCTCGTCCAGCTCCCTGCGGATCTCCTCCACGGCCCGGTCCATCTTGTCCTGGGTGGTGACGTAGTGACTGGCGGGGTAGATGACGATGTGGGCCAGATTCTTCTCCGCCACGCCGGTGATGGGAGAGAACTCGCTGATGCGGTCGATCTCGTCCCCGAAGAACTCCACCCGGACGGCCCGGTCCTTGTAGTAGGCGGGATAGATCTCCACCGTGTCGCCCCGGACCCGGAACATGTTCCGCTCAAAGGCGATGTCATTGCGCTCGTAGCGGCTCTCCACCAGCTTCCGCAGCAGCAGCTCCCGGCTGTACTCCGTCCCCGCCCGAAGGGAGATGGCCATACCGGCAAAGTCCTCCGGCTCGCCCAGACCGTAGATGCAGCTGACGGACGCCACCACGATGACGTCCCGCCGTTCCAGCAGGGAGAAGGTGGCGGACAGCCGCAGCCGGTCGATCTCCTCGTTGGTGGAGGCGTCCTTGGCGATGTAGGTATCCGTGTGGGGGATATAGGCCTCCGGCTGATAGTAGTCGTAATAGCTGACGAAATACTCCACCGCGTTCTCCGGGAAGAACTCCTTGAACTCGGAGCAGAGCTGGGCCGCCAGGGTCTTGTTGTGGGCCAGCACCAGGGTGGGGCGCTGGACCTTTTCGATGACCTTGGCCATGGTGAAGGTCTTGCCGGAACCGGTGACGCCCAGCAGCACCTGTTCATCCAGTCCGTTGAGGACGCCCTGGGCCAGGGCCTCGATGGCCTCCGGCTGGTCGCCGGAGGGCTCATATGGCGCGTGAACTTTGAATTTCGGCATAGTCACTCCTCCAGCACACAGGAAATGGCGGGCAGGCCGTCCGGGCCTGTCCGCGGGACCGTCTCTCCGCTCTCTATCTTACTATGATCGTTGCAGGATTGCAACATCTGTTCGATTTTTCTTCCGGCGTATTACCGCATCAGCATCCCTGAATCGGCCATGGAGACGAAGTCCCCGTCCGCCACGATGATATGGTCCAGCAGCCGGACGCTGATGGCGGACAGTGCTCTCTGTGCCTGGTCGGTGGCGGCATAGTCCTCCGGTGAGGGCAGGGCGATGCCGCTGGGGTGGTTGTGGGACAGCACCACGCCGCTGGCGGCAGTCAGCAGGGCGCACTCCACCAGTTTGCGGATATTCAGACCGGCGCTGGCGGTGTCGCCCTCGCCGATGCGCTTACAGGCCAGCAGCTTTCCCTTCCGGTCGATGCACAACGCGTAGATGACCTCCGCCGTCTCGCCGGAGAAGCGCTCGATCAGATAGTTCCCCGTCTCCTCGGTGGTATTCAGGATCACGTCCCGTCCGCCGCCGCTGAGCTTCGCCTTCTGGCAGACCGCCGGAACCAGCTTCAGAAAGACCGCCGCGCTCTCGCCGATGCCCTCCGCCTTCATCAGATCCTCCACCGGCGCGTTGAACACGGCGGAGAGGGAGCCGTACCGCTCCAGCAGCAGATGGGCGGTCTCGTTGGTGTCCTTCCGGGGGATGGCGTAGAACAGCAGAAGCTCCAGCGCCTCATGGTCGGCGAAGTGCTCCAGGCCGCCGCTGAGAAACCGCTGACGCATCTTCTCCCGGTGCCCGTCGTGGATGCCCATACCCCTCTCCCCTTTCCGCCCGGCCGCTGATGACCGGAATATAGTATTATACCATTTCTCCCTGCTGCCCGGCAAGTATCTCTTTTGTCCATGTCCCATGCCGAATCGCACTGACGCAGAGGAGCCCGGCGCCTGTCGGCGCTGGGCTCCCTCCGGGCAGTCATGCCATTTTTTCCACCAGTCTGCTGAAGGACCGGGGATTCACATCGTCCTCCGCCACAACACGGGCCTTTTTGCCCACCAGGGCGTACAGCCCCAGCAGGGAACGGGCGTCCAGCATCACTGTGTCGGTACTCAGCCACACCTCATAGGGCATCCGGCTGGCCAGTTCGCTGATCCGGCGCACCTGATCCCTGCTGGTGATATCGATAGTCTTGGTCATACAATCACTTCCTGCATTTTGCGGAACGCGCTCCGGCGCCCCTGAGTTCGCCCATATTCTAGCAGTGCACCCCTCCGGCGTCAACGATATATTTTATCAGATTTATTAAAAGTAATCGTTTTCTTTTTGTGCATATTATAATTTTGTTCGCCAATAAATCCCGCTTTACAGATTCTCTCGGAGCAAAAAACGCAGGCCCTGCCGGGCCTGCGTCTGCATATGGTGAGGCGTTCGGCCGGCTCAGGGATCCCTGGGATCCGGATCGCCCTCCAGTGTGACGAAATACTGATAGTAGGGGATCAGGAAGTCGAAGCCGGTGAGGAGCCGGTCCACGATGGCCCGGCTGAACAGCTCCTCTGTCAGCGGTTCTTCATGGCCGATGGAAAAGTTCTTCTTCAGATACCAGGGCTCCAGCAGCTGGGAGGGAGCGGCGCTCCGGGGACGCTTGTACTCCTGGCCGTCCAGAACGAACTCCGTCTGGCGTTCCAGCTTCCGGGTCAGCTTTTCCATGGGTGCGGGGTCCCGGTCGATCCTGGCCCGGAGCTTGGCCATGGTCAGCGGACGGGCCATGTAATAGCCCATGCCGTAGGACCAGTTCTCCGGCCCCAGCTCGAACCAGAAGCAGGGCGCGGCAGTCCACTGTTCGTGGGGCTGCTCCACGCTGAGCCAGAGGTGGTCCTTGTAGGGTCCCCGGCCGAAGAGCCGCCGGGCGTCCCGGTAGATGCGGGAGACCTTGCCAATCAGGCCGCAGTCCGGCAGCTGTCCGACGATATGGTCGTAGACCTCGTCCCCCAGTTCCCGCATGGGGGTGTAAAAATGGTCCAGATACTCCTGCTTGTGGGCCTCGAACCAGGGCTTCTCGTTGTTGAAGCGGATGCCCCACATGAAGTCCACGGTGGTGTCGTCAAATCCCTGAAACATGGGTCTCCCTCTCCTTCTGATCACTTATGGCCTGTCTGAGCGGCCTGTCGGATCGTCCGGACCGACACGGCGGAGCCGCAGACCGCCGGTCTCCGCCGGACATCACATCCTCGCCTCCAGCTTCCGCAGCTGCTCCCGGAACTCCTCCGGCAGCGGACAGGACAGCTCCACCATCTCCCCGGTGCGGGGATGGACGAACCGCAGTCCCACGGCGTGGAGGCACTGTCCCTGGAGCCCCGGCACCGGCTTTTTCGCGCCGTATACCGTGTCCCCCAGGATGGGGTGGCCCAGATAGGCCATATGCACCCGGATCTGGTGGGTGCGGCCCGTCTCCAGGCGGCACTCCACATAGGTGAAGCCGGGATACCGGGCCAGAACGGTCCAGTGGGTGACGGCGGGACGGCCATTGGCCACCACCGCCATCTTTTTCCGGTCCACGGGATGCCGTCCGATGGGGGCATCCACGGTGCCGCTGTCCTCCCGGAGGTTCCCGGTGACGACGCACTGGTACGTCCGGGCCAGGGTGTGGTCCTGGAGCTGGGCCGCCAGCTTCTGATGGGCGAAGTCGTTTTTCGCCGCGATGATCAGGCCGGAGGTGTCCCGGTCGATGCGGTGGACGATGCCGGGGCGCAGGGCGCCCCCCACGCCGGAGAGGCTGTCCCCGCAGTGGTAGAGCAGGGCGTTCACCAGCGTGCCGTCGGGATGGCCCGGCGCCGGGTGGACCACCAGTCCCTTGGGCTTGTTCACCACAATGACGTCCCCGTCCTCGTAGACGATGTCCAGGGGGATGTCCTGGGGCGCCGCGTCCAGGGGGACGGGGTCCGGCAGGGAGACCTCCACCGTCTCGTCGCCGGTGAGCCGGTAGTTCTTCGCCAGGGGCTTCCCGGCGCAGAGGACGCTCCCCTCCTCCAGCAGGCGTGCGGCGGCGGAGCGGGTCGTGTCCGGCAGGACGGACGCCAGCCAGGCGTCGATCCGCTTCCCCGCGTCGTCCTTATTCGGTTGGAGCGTCAATGTCTCCATGCTGTCCGCCCTTTTTGTCGTATTTTTCGTAGAACCAAAGATAGTATGCCGCCCCCATGAAGGCGCCGCACACCACGCAGATATCCGCCACGTTGAATACAGGATAGCTCATGAACTGGAAGTTGAACATATCCACCACGTAGCCCAGCCGTAGCCGGTCGATAATGTTGCCCAGGCCGCCGGAGATGATCAGGGCACAGGCCAGTACGCCCAGGGGATGGCGGACGATGCGGCGCGCCAGCACAAAGGCCACCGCCGCCACAATGACGGCGGTGACGCCCACCAGAAGCCACCGCATTCCGGAGAAGCTGGACCAGGCGGCGCCGTAGTTGTGGACCCGCAGCAGCTCCACGAAGCCCGGCAGCAGCGGGCAGGACTCCCCCAGCGCCAGATGGGTGACGGCCCAGTATTTTACCCACTGATCCGCAGCCAGCAAAACGGCGGCCAGGATCAGGGAAACAGCATACAGCATGTTTGTTCTCCTCCCGGTGGATGATTTGTGAAACAGTCTACACGCTTTTTGGGGGAAACGCAAGCCGGACCGGCGGAAAACTCAGAACTTCAGCAAATTCAGTCCGATCTCCTCACTGAACTGCCGGTCCAACTGGCCGTCGATGACGGTGACGATCATCTCGCAGGTGGCGCTGATGACCGCCCGGTTCAGATGGCCGCCGAAGACCTGTCCCTGGGCGTTGCCAGCGCTCATGTGGAGATGGGTGTAGAACTTGCCGTCCATGGTGTCGATGGTTCCGGTGAGGGACACGATCTCATAGGGGCCCTGGAAGCGGTTGGAGCCGTAGACCTTGGTCTCCGTGTTGAACACGCCCACGGTGAAGTCGTTGACGGCGCCCAGCGCCTGGACAGAGGCCAGGCGGATCTGCTCCCGCTCCGCCAGGACCTTCACCTGCTCCACGATGTCCTCGCCCCGGTCCATCCGGACCACGATGTTGTTGCCGAACCGTTTGTACTCCATAAAAATACCTCCTGATATAAATATAGGCTCTATAAGCTCTTACACGATGAACAGGGCCACTACGGCGGTGAGCAGGCCGCACAGGCCCATGGCCAGACCGCTCATGGCGCCCTGAGTCTCTCCCAGCTCCAGCGCCTTGGCGGTGCCGATGGCGTGGCTGCACGCCCCCAGGCCCAGGCCCACGGCCAGCGGCTCCTTCACCCGGAACAGCCGGATTAGCAGCGGTGCCGTCAGGTTCCCCAGAATGCCGGTGAAGATCACCGCCGCCACGGCGATGGAGACGATGCCGCCGTGGCCCCCCGCCACGGCGGTGGCGATGGGGGTGGTGACAGACTTGGGCAGCAGAGACATGGTCATCTCATGGTCCAGGCCGAACAGGCGGCACATCAGCAGGATGCTGCCCATGGACACCAGCGTACCCGCCAGACAGCCCGCCACCACCGGCAGCCAGTACTTCTTCAGCAGGTCGATCTTGGAGTAAATGGTCACCGCCAGGCAGGCCGTGGCCGGGGCCAGGAACAGGGTGATGATGCTGCCGCCCTGGTTGTAGTCCTCGTAGGAGATGCCGGTGAGCTTCAGCACCGCCACGATCAGCAGTCCGGCGATGAGCAGGCTGTTGCATACCACAAGGCCGGTCTTTTTCTGGATCTTCACGCCGATCCAGTAGGCGATGATGGACAGGCCCGCGCCGAAATAGACAGAACCGGTCAGTGCGCTCATCGGGACGCCTCCTTTTTCTTCATCAGGGCCATCACCAGACGCACCGTCCAGACGGTGGCGCCGTAGGTCAGGAACAGCGACACCACGCAGATGGTGAGAAAGGGCACGATATTGGCCCAGATGACGCCTGCGTAGTTCATGATGCTCACCACGGAGGGCACGAAGAAAAAGGGCAGATTACCCAGGAGAAAGTCGGATTTCTCCCGGATATGATCCACCCGCAGCACCCGCGCCAGCAGCAGGATCAGCAGCAGCACCAGCCCGATGACGCTGGCGGGAAATGAGACGGGCAGCACCTGCTCAATACACTGGCTCGCCCAGCAGATGCCGAAAATAATACCGATCTGTCCCAGAATTTTCAAGAAAACCTCCACCTTTCTATGTCTGCGGTGCCGGGAACAGTCCCCCGTTTTCCCCGTGCCGCGGGGCGGGACGGCACCGCCGGAAAGCCGCTTGGCGCGGCCGGATCAGCAGACATTATTTTAAGGACCCGCAGGGTGGATGTCAAACAAAAAGGACGGGCAGCGCCCAAAAACACCGGATTTCGTCGAAAGCGCCAAGGACGGCCCGGGAATTTCCAGGCTTCTTGTCTCTTTCCCGCCCGACTCTGCCGGGGAGAGAAAACGGCGCGTCTCGGAAAATTTCATCCAAATTTCACGTTTTGCCGCTTGCGCTTTCTTCCAACACCGTGTTATACTGACCGCAGTTTTGAATTTGCATGCACAGTCCGGGCATACAGGTTCTGCAATTCTCCCCTGGAGGTGCGCCTTGCAAAAAAGAAGTCACAAGCTGCTGGCCCAGACGCTGCTGGACCGCCGGGACGGCTTCCGGAAGAAGCGGTATGAATTGGCCTTCCTGTTCGGCTCCTTTCAGCCGGACTGCAATCCCCTCTCCTATCTGAAGGGTTCCCTTCGGGCGCAGAAATTCATGGGCCACAATTTCTCCAACTCCCATTCGTATATCGAACGGCACATTGCCGGGCTCCAGCGCAGCACCCATTGGACCATGTGGCAGTACTATACGTTAGGGAAGCTGACCCACTATCTGGCGGACGCCTTCACCTTCCCCCATAATGAGACCTACACGGACTCCCTGCTGGAGCACCGCCGCTATGAGGACGATCTGCGCCTCCAGTTCGCCCGGTATCTGGCCGACTGTGCGCCTTTCCGCGCCCGCAGTGAAAAGGATGTGGCCGACGCCATCCACCAGCTCCACCAGCAGTATCTGGCCGTCCGGTCCGACCTGCGGCGGGACATCCGCTTCATCCTGGCAGCCAATGAGCTGCTGATGAGCTCTGTGCTACCCCAGGCCGCATAAGCGCCCCATTCTTTGTCAAAACGCCCAATATTTTTGCGTTGTTCCCCATATCATTTGTCCGTATTGACAATTTTCTTTTCCATTTGCGTGTGTTATGCTTTAAACATCTAAAGAATCAAGGAGACCCTGTACCATGATGACGCTGTCTCGCGCTGCCGAATACCGCTACTTTAGCTTTACCTACTTTACGGGTAAGGCTTATTTCGGTTTGGCTGAAAGCGCGAACGCTTGAATGCAGGAGTTGTCAGAGTTCCCCAGTGCGCATGACGACCCGCAGCCGAACCGGCTGCGGGTCTTTTCTGTTTCACCAACCAAAAACAAAACAAAAACCGTTAAAAAATTTTAGGAGGAAGCAATCATGATCGTCATTCTGAAGCAAAACCCCAACCGCGACCAACTGGACAGTCTCATCTCCTGGCTCCAGGACAAGGGCATCTCCATCCACACCAGCATCGGCGAGGCCCACACCATTCTGGGCCTGGTGGGCGACACCTCCAAGCTGGACATCGACCTGATCTCCGCGCTGGACATCGTGGAGGACGTGAAGCGGGTCCAGGAGCCCTATAAGAACGCCAACCGGAAGTTCCACCCCGAGGACACCATCATCCACGTGGGCAACACCCAGGTGGGCGGCGGCAATCTGACCCTCATGGCCGGTCCCTGCTCCGTGGAGAGCGAGGAGCAGGTGGTGGCCATCGCCAAGGCCGTGAAGGCCAGCGGCGCTACCATGCTCCGGGGCGGTGCCTTCAAGCCCCGCACCTCCCCCTACTCCTTCCAGGGCCTGGGCGAGACCGGTCTGAAGTACCTGGAGATCGCCAAGGAGGAGACCGGCCTGCCCATCGTCACCGAGCTGATGGATTTGAGCCAGTTGCCCCTGTTCAAGAACGTGGACGTCATCCAGATTGGCGCCCGGAACATGCAGAACTTCGATCTGCTGAAGGCCGTGGGCCGGCAGGAGAAGCCCGTCATGATCAAGCGGGGCATGTCCGCCACCTACGAGGAGTGGCTCATGAGCGCCGAGTACGTCATGGCCGGCGGCAATCAGAACGTCATCCTGTGTGAGCGGGGCATCCGCACCTTTGAGAGCTACACCCGGAACACCCTGGATCTGGCGGCCATCCCCGTGCTGCGGAAGCTGACCCATCTGCCCATTATCATCGATCCCAGCCACGCCACCGGCAAGAACTGGCTGGTGGAGCCCCTGGCCCTGGGCGCTGTGGCCACCGGCTGTGACGGCCTGCAGATCGAGGTTCACAACGACCCCGCCCACGCCCGCTGCGACGGCCCCCAGTCCCTGCGGCCGGAGACCTTCGACCAGGTGGCGAAGAAGCTGCTGAAGCTCCACGAGATGATGAAGACGCTGGAGGATTGATTGTATGAATGTTGGTATTGTGGGTCTGGGCCTCATCGGAGGCTCCATGGCCAAAAGCATCAAAGCCCGCACCGGCCACACGGTGTACGGCATCGCCCGCAGCGAGGAGACCCTGATGATGGCCCGGATGTGCGGCGCCATCGACGGAGCGCTGACAGACGAGACGCTGCCCCAGTGTGACCTGATCCTGGTGGCCATCCGGCCCCAGGCTGCCATCGACTGGGTGAGAGACCACGCGGACAGGATCGCCAAATCCGCCATTCTGGTGGATCTGTGCGGCGTGAAGCGCACCGTGGTGGCAGCCATCTCCCCCATCGCCGAGGCGCACGGCTTCGCCTATATCGGCGGCCATCCCATGGCCGGCAAGGAGCGGGGCGGCTTCACCTCCGCCACAGAGGATCTGTACGTAGGCGCTTCCATGATCCTGACCCCTGACAAGCGGACGGACATGCGGCAGCTGGATATCCTGAAGGCTTTCTTTTTGGATGTAGGCTTCGCGGGGCTGACCTTCTCCACCCCGGAGGAGCACGACCGCATCATCGCCTACACCTCCCAGCTGGCCCATATCGTCTCCAGCGCCTACATCAAGTCCCCCGAGGCCCAGCGCCGCCGGGGCTTCTCCGCCGGCAGCTTCCGGGATATGACCCGGGTAGCCCGTCTGGACGAGGACATGTGGACCGAGCTGTTCCTGGACGACGCGGACTATCTGACGGAGGAGCTGGATATCCTGATCCAGCACCTTCAGGAGTACGCCGCCGTGCTGAAGGACCGGGACGCCCAGAAGCTCCACGACCTGCTGAAGGACGGCCGGGAGAAGAAGGCGTCGGCAGGCGGTCACTGACGCAGGCTTCAAGGGGGAGCAGGCTCCCCCTTGAGGAACCCCCACCACCAGTGACGTCGGTCACTGGTGTGTGCGCCCAATGGCGCACGAGTCAAGGTATTTTTCCGACGTACACGCCGCCGGAAAAATGATTCCGGCAGATTGCTCCGCCCCTTGGGCGGAGCAACCGGGAACCTACGGTTCCCTGGCCCCTCCCTTTGTTCTTTCGCCGGAGGCGAAAGAATTGGGTGGGAACCGCTGGTTCCCACCCAACCCTTTTCCCGGGTCGGCGGCTGCGGGAAACGCCGCAATTCTCTGACCTATTCCCATCTATTCATTCATATATAAGGATGTACCGTTATGTCTGACTCCATCAAAACTGTTGATATCCGCGTGAATCCCCCCTATCAGGTCCACATCGGCGGCGGTCTGCTGGCCCGATGCGGCTCTTATCTGCTGGATGCCGTGGGCATGTGCCATCTGGCCGTGGTGGCGGATTCCACCGTGGCCCCTCTGTATCTGGACACCATGACGGACAGCCTGCGTCAGGCGGGCTATCCGGTGAGCACCTATATCTATCCGGCGGGAGAGGCCCATAAAAATCTGGACACCTTATCCGATATCCTGGAATTTCTGGCGGCGGAGCATCTGACCCGTTCCGACTGCGTCGTGGCCCTGGGCGGCGGCGTGTGCGGCGACATGGCAGGCTTTGCCGCCGGATGCTATCTCCGGGGCATCCGCTATGTCCAGTTGCCCACCACCCTGCTGTCCGCCGTGGACTCCTCCGTGGGCGGCAAGACCGCCATTGATCTCAAGGCGGGCAAGAATCTGGCGGGCGTGTTCCTCCAGCCCTCCGCCGTCCTCTGTGACACGGACACCCTCCGCACCCTGCCGCCCCACGTCTTCGCCGACGGCGCCGCCGAGGCCATCAAGACCGGCGTCCTCAGCGACGAGAGCCTGTTTGCCCTGTTCGATACCGACGATCTCCAGGCGGACATCGGTGAGGTGGCGGCCCGGTGCATCGCCTTCAAGGGCAGCGTGGTGGAGCAGGACGAGAAGGACAATGGCGTCCGCCGGACGCTGAATCTGGGCCACACCGCCGGACACGCCATTGAGAAGTGCGCGGGCTTCACCATCACCCACGGCCACGCCGTGGCCATCGGCATGGTGCTGATCGCCCGGGCGGTGGAGAAGCTGGGCTGGTGCGAGGAGCCCTGCGCGGAGCGCATCGCCGCCGTGCTGCGGCGGAACCATCTGCCCACCTCCACGGAGTACACCGCAAAGGAGCTGGCGGAGGCCGCCCTGTCCGACAAGAAGCGCCGGGGCGGCACCATCTCCCTGGTGATCCCCCGGCGGATCGGCGACTGCTATATGAAGACCATTCCGGTGACGGAGCTGGAGGCGGTATTCGCCGCCGGACTGGAGGGCTGACCATGGACGTGCGCATCGAACCCCGGCGTCTGGCCGGCGCCGTGACGCCGCCCCCCAGCAAGTCCATGGCCCACCGGCTGATCATCGCCGCCGCGTTGGGCAGCGGCGTCAGCACTGTCCGGAACGTGGCCATGTCCCAGGACATCCAGGCCACCCTGCGGTGCATCACCGCCCTGGGCGGACAGTGGGAGCAGCCGTCGGAGGGTGTCCTCACCATCCAAGGCTTCGGTGGGAAAAGTCCCGCGTCCGGGGAACTGCCCCTGCTGGACTGCGGGGAGTCCGGCTCCACTCTGCGGTTCTTCATCCCCATCGCCCTGGCGGCCGCCGGAGGCGGCGTATTCACCGGCCGGGGGCGGCTGATGGAGCGGCCCCAAAAGCCCTACTTTGATCTGTTCGACGAGCGGGGCATCTTCCATGAGCAGACGGACGGCGTCCTCACCGTCCGGGGACGGCTGGTGCCGGGGGAATACCGTCTGCCCGGCAACGTGTCCAGCCAGTTCTTCACCGGCCTGCTGTTCGCCCTGCCGCTGCTGGACGGGGACAGCTCCATCGTCTCCACCACGGCGCTGGAGTCCTCGGATTACATCAGCATGACCCTGGAGGCCATGGCCCAGGCGGGTGCCGCCCCGGAAATAGGCGCTGACCGGCAGAGCTATCGTGTGACGCCCGCCGATTACCGGCCCGTGGACGCCGCCGTGGAGGCGGACTGGTCCCAGGCGGGCTTCTGGTACGCCGCAAAGGCGCTGGGAAGCCCGGTGGAGCTTCAGGGACTGGACCCCGACTCCACCCAGGGCGACCGGATCGTTGCCGCCCACTATGAGCGGCTGACGCAGCCCGGAGACGCGGACATCGACGTGTCCGGCTGTCCGGATCTGCTGCCGCCCATGGCGGTAATGGCGTCCATCCGGCAGGGCACCACCCGCTTCGTCAATGCCGCCCGGCTCCGCATCAAGGAGAGCGACCGGCTGAAGACCACCGCCGCCCTGCTGAACGCCCTGGGCGGGCAGGCGGAAGAGGGCCCCGACAGCCTGACGGTCCGGGGCGTGTCCGCCTTCACCGGCGGCACGGTGGACGGGGCCAACGACCACCGCATCGTCATGGCGGCGGCCATCGCCGCCACCCGCTCCGCCGGTCCCGTGACCATTCTGGGGGCCGAGGCGGTGCGGAAATCCTATCCCGGCTTCTGGGATGATTACAAACGTCTGGGAGGTGACGTCCATGTCCTCTGAATTCGGCAAAACGCTGAAGATCTCCGTCTTCGGCCAGTCCCACGGCAAGGCCATCGGCGTGAACATCGACGGGCTCCCCGCCGGGGAATCCATCGACCCGGATGCCCTGAACGCCTTCATGGCCCGGCGGAAACCCGGCAAGAGTCCCCTGTCCACTTCCCGGAAGGAGGCGGACGCCCCGGTGTTCCTGTCCGGTCTGGAGAACGGCGTCACCTGCGGCTTTCCGCTGTGCGCCATCATTGAAAACGGAGACCAGCACTCCTCGGACTACGATGAGCTGCGGGAGAAGCCCCGGCCCGGTCACGCGGACTACACTGCCTGGGTCAAGTGGCACGGCGCGGCGGATATGCGGGGCGGCGGACACTTCTCCGGCCGCCTGACGGCGCCGCTGTGCATCGCCGGCGGCATCGCCAAGCAGATCCTGGCCCGGCGGAGCATCTTCGTGGGCGCCCATCTGCTGGAGGTGGCGGGCATCCCGGATCAGCCCTTCCCCCTGCGGCCTGACGCGGCGCTGTTTGACGCCGTGGCTGCCAAGGCCTTCCCGGTACTGGACGACGGCGCGGGCGAGCGGATGCAGGCGGCCATTCTGGCCGCCCGGAAGGACGGGGACTCCGTGGGCGGCGTCATCCAGTGCGCCGCCGTGGGTCTCCCCGCCGGACTGGGGGACCCCATGTTCGACGGGCTGGAGAACCGTCTGGCCGCGGCGCTGTTCGGCATCCCCGCCGTGAAGGGCCTGGAGTTTGGGGCGGGCTTCGCTGCGTCCCGGTGCCGGGGCTCCGAGAACAATGACCCCTTCACCGTGGAGGACGGGCGGGTCGTCACCACGTCCAACCATGCCGGCGGTATCCTGGGCGGCATCTCCACCGGAATGCCCCTGGTGTTCCAGCTGGCCATGAAGCCCACGCCGTCTATCTCCAAGCCCCAGCACACCGTCAGTCTCCCGAACATGGAGGACGCGGAGCTGGTGGTCCGGGGCCGTCACGACCCCTGCATCGCTCACCGGGCCGTGCCGGTGGCGGAGGCGGTGACGGCGGCGGTGCTGCTGGACGTTCTGCTGGAAAACGGCGGTCTCTGAGCCGCCGGTGCCGTGTGAGACCGAGATCTGATATTTTCTGATATTTTGATATATGGAGGGAACCCCTATGGAACTCAATGAAATCCGGACCCGGATCGACGCTGTGGACGATCAGCTCCTGCAGCTGTTCCTGGAGCGCATGGGGCTGGCGGAGGAGGTCGCCGCCTACAAAAACGAGCATCATCTGCCCATTATGAACAAGCAGCGGGAGCGGGACATCCTGGCGAAGGTCATGGAGAAGTCCGGCGACAAGGAGCGCTACGCCTATCACCTGTTCTCCACCCTGTTTGAGCTGGCCCGGTCCCGGCAGGCGGAACTGCTGACCGCCCCCACCAAGGTGGAGGCCCAGGTGAAGGCGTCCCTGGCCGCCGGCGGCGAGATCTTCCCCCAGACGGGCCTGGTGGCCTGCCAGGGCGTGGAGGGCGCCAACTCCCAGGTGGCCTGCGACAAGCTGCTGCCCCGGGGCAACATCGTCTATGTGAAGACCTTTGACGCCGTGGTCTCCGCCGTGGAGTCCGGCCTGTGCAAGTTCGGCGTGCTGCCCATTGAAAACAGCTCCAACGGCTCCGTCCGGAAGGTATATGAGCTGCTGCAGACCCACAACCTGTCCATCGTCCGCTCCACCCGGCTGTGTATCCGCCACGAGCTGCTGACCCTGCCCGGCGTGAAGATGGAGGACATCACGGAGATCTACTCTCATGAGCAGGCCATCGGCCAGTGCTCCAAGTTCCTGGGCGGTCTCAGCGGCATCCGGGTGGTCCCCTGCGCCAACACCGCCGTGGCCGCCAAGATGGTGGCCGAGAGCGGCAGCCGCCACGTCGCCGCCATCTCCTCCCATCCCTGTGCGGCGCTGTACGGTCTGGAGTGCCTCAACGACCGCATCCAGGACAGCGACAACAACTACACCCGGTTCATCTGCGTCACCAAGGACCCCGCCATCTACGCCGGCGCCAACCGTATCTCCCTGGTCATTGCCTTCGAGAACCGCCCCGGCGCCCTGTACGACATCCTGTCCAAGCTGGCGGCGCTGGACATCAACCTGACGAAGCTGGAGTCCTGCCCTGTGGCCGGCAGCGATTTCGAGTTCATCTTCTTCCTGGAGTTGGATGCCTCCGTCCGGGACGCCAGCGTGCTGGCCATGCTGGAGGAGATGGAGCGCAGCTGCGCCCAGTTCCAGTTCCTGGGCAACTACGCGGAAGTGTGAGCCATGGGAGAGAAGATCTACGGCCTGCTGGGCCGGAAGCTGGGCCACAGCTGGTCCCCTCCCATCCACCGCGCCCTCGGCTGTGAGAGCTACCGGCTCATTGAGCTGGAGCCGGAGGAGCTGGCGGACTTTCTCCGTCGGGAGGATATCGGCGGCCTGAACGTCACCATCCCCTACAAGCGGGACGTGATGCCCTGCTGCGACGTCATCGACGAGGCGGCGCTGGCCATCGGCAGCGTCAACACCATCGTCCGCCGGGCGGACGGCAAGCTGTACGCCTACAACACCGACGCTGCCGGCTTCTGCTGGATGGCCCGCCGGGCGGGCATCAGCTTCGCCGGGAAAAAGGCCGTCATCCTGGGCAGCGGCGGCGCGTCCCTCACCGCCCGGGCCATGGCGAAAAAGCTAGGCGCCCGGGAGATCGCGGTGATCTCCCGCAGCGGCGAGAACAACTACCAGAACCTCTCCCGCCACGCGGACGCGGATATCGTGGTGAACACCACGCCCGTAGGCACCTATCCGGACGTGGGAAAGGCGGCGGTGGACCTGCGGGACTTCCCCCACTGCACCGGCGTACTGGACGTGGTGTACAATCCCCGCCGGACGGCCCTGCTGCTCCAGGCGGAGGAGCTGGGCATCCCCCATTCCGACGGTCTGCCCATGCTGGTGGCCCAGGCTGTGGCGGCGGAGGAGCACTTCTTTGACAAGACCATCCCGGACAGCGAGAACGAGCGCATTCTGGCCCAGCTCCGGCGGGACACCCAGAATATCGTCCTCATTGGCATGCCCGGCAGCGGCAAGACCACCATCGGCCACGCCCTGGCGGAGCTGACGGGCCGGGAGGCCCTGGACGTGGACGAGGCCATCGTGGCCCGGGCGGGCAAGAGCATCCCGGACATTTTCGCCCAGGACGGCGAGCCGGTCTTCCGGGACCTGGAGTGGCAGGAGACCGCCAACGCCGGCAAGCTGTCCGGAAAGATCATCCTCACCGGCGGCGGCGTGGTGAAGGACGGCCGGAACTATCCGTCCCTCCACCAGAACGGCCGCATCTACGAGCTGAGCCGCTCCCTGGACGTGCTGCCCACCGACGGCCGGCCCCTGTCTCAGACCACGGATCTGCACGCCATGTACGCGGAGCGGGCGCCCATGTACGCCCGGTTCCGGGACGCGCAGATCGACAACAACGGCGCCGCCGCGGACACCGCGGCGGCCATCTGGAGGGATTTCTGTGAACATTCTGGTGATTAACGGCCCCAACCTCAACATGCTGGGCATCCGGGAGCCGGATATCTACGGCAGGGCCACCTACGCGGACCTGTGTGAGCTGATCCGCCAGGAGGCGGAGGCGCTGGGGGTGCAGGTGGAGTTCTTCCAGTCCAACCACGAGGGGGCCATCGTGGACGCCATCCAGGCCGCCTACGGGAAGATGGACGGCATCATCATCAATCCCGCCGCCTACACCCACACCAGCGTGGCTCTGCTGGACGCGGTGAAGGCCGTTGGCATCCCCACGGTGGAGGTCCACATCTCCGATCCGGACACCCGGGACGAGTTTCGGAAGATCTCCTACATCCGGGCGGCCTGCGCCGCCACCATCAAGGGCCACGGCTTCCAGGGCTATGTGGAAGCTCTTCGGTTCCTCTGCGGGAAGTGATCCCGCTTCGACAGAAAACCGCCGCCGGACTGGTGTTCCAGTCCGGCGGCGGTTTTTCAGTTCCTGTCCAATATCAGATGCCCAGGATGAGCGTGGCGAAGCGGAAGTAGATCAGCAGGGACAGGGAGTCCACGATGGTGGAGATGAAGGGGGAAGCCATGACAGCCGGGTCGAAGCCGATCTTCTCCGCCAGGATGGGCAGGGAGCAGCCCACCAGCTTGGCACACAGCACGGTGCCCACCAGCGTGCAGCACACTACCAGCGCCACCATGGGCGTCACGGTGGGATTGTGCAGCAGCCAGCGGTCAATGAGCATCATCTTCACAAAGTTGGCCGCTGCCAGACAGATGCCGCAGATGATGGATACCCGGAATTCCTTCCAGATGACCTGCAGCAGATCGGAAAAGCGGACTTCGTTCAGGGACAGGGCGCGGATGATGGCGGTGGAGGCCTGGGTGCCGCTGTTGCCGCCGGTGCCGGAGAGCATGGGGATAAACGAGGTCAGGATGGCGCAGGACGCCAGGGCGTCCTCAAAGTGGGTGAGGATGATGCCGGTGAAGGTGGCGGAGAGCATCAGGATCATCAGCCAGGGGGTGCGGGCCTTCCAGGTCTCGAACACACCGGTCTTGAGGTAGGGCTTGTCGGAGGGCAGGATGGCGGCCATCTTCTCGATATCCTCGGTGGTCTCCTCCTGCAGAACGTCGATGGCGTCGTCGACGGTGACGATGCCCACCAGGCGGTTCTCCCGGTCCACTACCGGCAGAGCCAGGAAGTCGTACTTGCTCAGGGCCTGGGCCACCGTCTCCTGGTCGTCCATCGTCTGGACAGAAACGATGTTGGTCTCCATGATGTCGCCGATCCTGGCATCGTCCTCCGCCAGCAGCAGCGTCCGGATGGTCACCAGGCCGATGAGGTGGCGGTTGCTGTCGATGACGTAGCTGACGTTGATGGTCTCCTTGTCCGGCCCGGTGCGGCGGATGTGCTTCAGAGCGTCCTCCACCGTCAGGTGCTCCTTCAGATCCACGAACTCCGTGGTCATGATGCTGCCGGCGGAGTCCTCCGGATACTTCAGGATCTCGTTGATGCTCTTCCGGGTCTCCGGATCGGAGTGGCGGAGGATGCGCTTGACCACGTTGGCCGGCATCTCCTCCACGATGTCCACGGTATCGTCCAGATACAGCTCGTCCAGCACTTCCTTCAGCTCCGTGTTGGAGAAGCCCTGGATCAGCAGCTCCTGTTCGTCGGAGTCCAGTTCCACGAACACCTCCGCCGCCAGTTCCTTGGGCAGCAGGCGGAACACCAGCGGCATCCGCTCCGGGCCCAGATCCTCCATGATCAGGGCGATGTCCGCCGCCTCCATGGGAAGCAGGAGGTCACGCAGCTCGGCGTAACGCTTTCGGACGATCAGATCCTCAATTTTTTCTACCAGCTCCGCCCGTTCGTTTTCATTCTCATAGTCAAACACGCGCGTGTCCTCCTTTCCCGAAATAGTGCGGCCCGATGATACAAAAGCCCCGGCCGCTCCGTCCGGAAACAGCCGGGGATATCAAAATCCGCCGCCGGAAGCCCACAGGCTCCGCACCGTTCAAGCTTTAGCCTCACAAGGCGGTGCAGTTGCGTTAGATGATACCTTGACATTCGATATCGCCTGTTCAAACCCTCTCATGATGTCTCCATCACTCTGCGGCAGCAACCCATATCCCTGTGGTAGCCTTACCTACCGGACGTTATATAATTAATATTATAATGGTATGCCCAATTTCCCCTGTTGTCAACCCGAATGTCAGGGATTTTCCAAAAAAGGATGTTTCCTTTTACATGGTCTTTTCACTTTTTCCTGCTTTGAAAATTTTTGGGGAAAAGGCTGTAATATCCGTCTCCGGACCGGTCGTATACGCATGAGATGCAGCGGGGCACGGGAGGTGACGGAACATGGACAACAACGAGATCATCCGGCTGTTTGAAGCCCGGTCAGAGCAGGTCATTGAAAACTACTACGCCGGTATGGTGTTCGAGGTGGTCCATGGAGCCGGAGCGTGCAGATGGGGAGACGGTCACCTTCTCCGTCCGCGTCCGGAGGCGGCGTTCTTCAGGAGCCGGATCGGTCCAGCACGCTGCGGTGCTCTGTCGGAACGTGGAAAGCGGTCAGCGAGGGATATTGAGATTTTGCGCAGCAGGAGGCTCCGCCCGGAAGGGGCGTGGCCTCCTGTTTGTCCGGTTCCGATTTCTTTTCGCCGCAACATCTTCCAGCAGATTGGTCTTGTGGTTTTTTGCCTTTTATGCTATGATAGATTAGTTAAAGTATCTGCATTTGGAGGAACACCTTTGGAACGGAAAGATGTACTGGTCTCTCCCGCGGACCTGGAACGCCAGCGGGATTTTCAACAGAAGATCAAGGCCATGTTCGACGCCCGGGAGGCCCATCCCCTGGCCTGCGTGGACACCTTCGGCTGCCAGCAGAACGTGGCCGACGGCCAGATGTTACAGGGTATGCTGGCCGGCATGGGCTTCTCCTTTACGGACCGGCCGGAGGACGCCGATCTGGTGATCCTGAACACCTGCGCCGTCCGGGAGCACGCCGAGGACCGGGTCTTCGGCAATCTGGGCGCCCTGACCCACACGAAAAAGGCCCACCCGGAGCAGGTCATCTGCCTGTGCGGCTGCATGGCCCAGGAGCCCCGGGTATCGGAGCGGGTGAAGCGGTCCTATCCCCATGTGAATCTGGTCTTCGGCCCTCATGCCCTGTGGAAGTTCCCGGAGCTGCTGTGGCAGGTGTATCAGACCCATAAGCGGGTCTTCTCCGTGGCCGACCAGCATGGCTCCATTGCCGAGGGCCTGCCCATCCGCCGGGAGGGGGACATCAAGGCCTGGGTCTCTATCATGTACGGCTGCAACAATTTCTGCTCCTACTGCATCGTCCCCTACGTCCGGGGCCGGGAGCGGAGCCGGGACCCCCAGTGCGTGCTGGACGAGGTCCGGGGGCTGGTGGAAGCCGGGTACAAGGACATTACCCTGCTGGGTCAGAACGTCAATTCCTACGGCAACGACCTGCGCACCGGCTACGACTTCGCGGACCTGCTGGCGGAGATTGACCGGATCCCCGGCGACTATCTCATTCGCTTCATGTCCAGCCACCCCAAGGACGCCACGAAAAAATTATTCGACACCATGGCCCGGTGCAGGCACGTGGCCAAACAGCTCCATCTCCCCTTCCAGTCCGGCAACGACCGGGTGCTGAAGGAGATGAACCGCCGCTACACCCGGGCGCAGTATCTGGAGCTGGTGAACTACGCCAAGAGCGTCATGCCCGGGCTGGTGCTGACCAGCGACGTCATCATCGGCTTCCCCGGCGAGACGGAGGCCGAGGCCATGGACACCGTCTCCCTGGTGCAGGAGGTGGGCTTCGACGCCCTGTTCACCTTCATCTTCTCCCCCCGTCCCGGCACGAAGGCGGCGGAGATGCCGGATCCCGTGCCCCGGGAGGAGAAGCAGAAGTGGTTCGACCGCCTGCTGGAGGTCCAGAACGCCCAGTCCGCCGCCCTCCACGCCGCCTACATCGGCAAGACGGAGCGGGTGCTGGTGGACGGTGAGAGCGACGCCCCGGACTTCCCCCTGTCCTCCCGGACGGAGGGCAACCGTCTGGTGCGGCTGAAGGGGGACAAGTCCCTTATCGGCCGGTTCGCGGATGTGAAGATCACCGGCAGCAACACCTGGGCCCTCTACGGCGAGGCGCTGTAAGGCCGGAAATACGACGCGGCCCCCCCAGGGGCCGGTACAAGGAGGTTCCCATGAAACTCGTCACCCTGCTGGAAAATACCGCCTGTTCCCAGGCGTTCCGGGCCAACTTCGGCCTGAGCCTGTATTTTGAGACGCCGAAGCACCGCATCCTGTTCGACGCCGGTCCCAACGGCGACTTCGCCGCCAACGCGGAGGCGCTGGGGGTGGACCTGTCCGCCGTGGACATCGCCGTTCTCTCCCACGGCCACAGCGACCACAGCGATGGCCTGCTGACCTTCTTTGAGAAGAACGTTCACGCCGCGGTTTACGTCCACGCCGGCGCGGACCAGGGCTACTACGCCCAGACGCCGGAGGGCGTCAACTACATCGGCCTGGACCCCCGTCTGGAATCGTACCGGCACCGCTTCACCGTGGTGGAGGGCGTCTGCCGCATCGACGACGAGCTGACGTTGTTCGACGCCGTGCCGGGGGACTTCCCCACCATGGACACCAGCCATCGCCTGAAGCGGAAGAACGACGCCGGGGATCTGATCCCCGACACCTTCGCCCATGAGCAGGACCTGCTCATCACCGCGGAGGGGAAGTCCGTGCTGGTGGCGGGCTGCTCTCACCGGGGCATCGTCAACATCCAGCGCCGGGGCGCGGAGATCCTGGGCCGTCAGCCCGACGCTGTGGTGGGCGGCTTCCATCTGTTCCAGCTGGACCCGGCGGCCCCCGCCTCGGAGAAGCTGCTGAACCAGATCGGCCACGCCCTGCTTCCGGGAGACACCGTCTACTACACCGGCCACTGCACCGGCGAGTACCCCTTCCGGGTCCTCCACGGCATTCTGGGGGACCGCCTGCGGTCCATCTCCGCCGGTTTCGCGGCGGAGCTTTGAGCCGCCACACAAGCGTTTTTAGACAGAAAGAGAAGGTGACTTCATGGCGGAGCTGACCCCCATGATGAAGCAATACCTGGAGATCAAGAAGGACAATCCGGACTCCATCCTGTTTTTCCGGCTGGGGGACTTCTACGAGATGTTCGCCGACGACGCCAGGCTGGCGTCCCGTGAGCTGGACCTGACCCTCACCAGCCGGGACCACGGCAAGCACGCCAAGCCGGAGGAGGAGCGGGTGCCCATGTGCGGCATCCCCTACCACGCCAGCGACTCCTACATCGCCCGGCTCATCGCCAAGGGCTACAAGGTGGCCATCTGCGAGCAGATGGAGGATCCCGCCACCGCCAAGGGGCTGGTGAAGCGGGACATCATCCGGGTGGTGACGCCCGGCACGGTCATCGACGCCGCCTGTCTGGACGACAAGAGCAGCAAATTCCTCTGCGGCATCTATCTGGATTCCCAGCGGGCGGGCGTCAGCTTCTGCGATATCTCCACCGGCAAGACCCACGCCACCGCCTTCACCGGCAAGGAGCGGCTGGACCACGTCATCAACGAACTGGGCCGGTTCTCCCCCGCCGAGGCCGTGCTGAACGACGGCGCCTTTCAGGAGCGGGTCCTGACGGACCTGCTGCGGGACCGGCTGCACTGCCGGGTGGAAAACGGCGGCGAGCGCCGCTTCCTGCTGCCTGCGGCGGAGAAGAACATCCGGAAGCAGTTCGGCGAGGAGGCCTTCAGCCGCCTGCCGGGGGGGAACCCCGCCGCAGCCATGGCCATCGGCGGCCTGCTGGATTATCTCTACGAGACCCAGAAGACGGACCTCAGCTATATCAACGACCTGGACTACTACGAGCAGGGCCGGTTCATGGAGCTGGACCTGTCCGCCCGCCGGAATCTGGAGCTGACGGAGACCCTCCAGCGCCGGGAGAAGAGGGGCAGCCTGCTGTGGGTGCTGGACAAGACCCGGACCCCCATGGGCGGACGGATGCTCCGCTCCTGGCTGGAGCGGCCCCTGCTCAGCGTTACCGCTATCACCAAGCGGAACACCGCCGTGGCGGCGCTGGTGGACGCCACCATCCAGCGGGAGGAGCTCATCGCCGCCATGACGGGCCTGGGCGACATGGAGCGGCTCATCGGCCGCATCGTCTACGGCACCGCCGGAGGCAGGGACATGGCCTCCCTCCGCGCCGCCATGGAGAAGCTGCCCGCCATCCGGGATCAGCTGCTGGCCTTTTCCGGCGGCCGCCTCGGCGAGTTGGCAGCGGAGCTGGACACCCTGGACGACCTCCGGGACGCCATCGCCGAAGCCATCGCCGACGATCCCCCCTTCTCCGTCCGGGAGGGCGGCTTCATCCGGGACGGCTTCAACGAGGAGGTGGACCGTCTGCGGAAGATCCTCACCGGCGGCAAGGACGTCATCATCGACATGGAGGCCCGGGAGAAGGAGCGCACCGGCATCCGCACCCTAAAGATCGGTTATAATAAAGTTTTTGGCTATTATATTGAGGTTTCCAACGCCTTCAAGGACCAGGTGCCGGATACCTACATCCGCAAGCAGACCCTGGTGAACGGCGAGCGGTACATCACCCAGGAGCTGAAGGACCTGGAGCATGAGATCCTCACCGCCTCTGACCGGGTGGTGGCGCTGGAATACGAGCTGTTCACCCAGCTACGGCAGGATATCTCCGCCCAGGCCACCCGCATCCAGGCTGCGGCAGCCGCTGTGGCGGAGACCGACGCCCTGTGCTCCTTCGCCGCCGTGGCGGTCCACAACCACTACTGCCGTCCGGACATGGACGAGTCCGGCTCCATCGAGATCCACGGCGGACGCCACCCGGTGGTGGAGCAGGTGCTGAAGGACAGTCTGTTCGTCCCCAACGACACCTTCATGGGCGAGAAGGAGAACCGGGTGGCCATCATCACCGGCCCCAACATGGCGGGCAAATCCACCTACATGCGCCAGGTGGCCCTCATCGTCCTCATGGCCCAGATGGGCAGCTTCGTCCCGGCGGACTCCGCCCGCATCGGCGTGGTGGACCGCATCTTCACCCGCATCGGCGCCAGCGACGACCTCACCGGCGGCCAGTCCACCTTCATGGTGGAAATGAGCGAGGTGTCGGAGATCCTGCACCACGCCACGAAGAACTCCCTTCTGATCCTGGACGAGATCGGCCGGGGCACCTCCACCTTCGACGGCATGGCCATCGCCCGGGCGGTGGTGGAGTACTGCGCCGACAAAAAGCTGCTGGGGGCAAAGACCCTGTTCGCCACCCACTACCACGAACTGACGGAGCTGGAGAACACCCTCCCCGGCGCTGTGAACTACAGCATCGCCGTCAAGACCCGGGGGGAGGACATCATCTTCCTGCGGAAGATCGTCCCCGGCGGCGCGGACCGCAGCTACGGTATTGAAGTGGCCAAGCTGGCGGGCCTCCCCGCCAAAGTGCTGAACCGGGCACGGGCCATTCTGGAGGAGTTGGAGCGGGAGCACAACGTCCAGTACGTCCAGCCCCGGCAGGAGACGGAACAGGTCTCTCTCACCGCCATCGGTGAGGGAGAGGTGCTGGACGCTCTGCGCCGCTGCCAGCCGGACACCATGACCCCCATGGAGGCCATGCAGCTGCTGTACCAGTTAAAGCAGAAGCTCTCGTAGGGGCCGGTGTCCTCACCGGCCCGCACGCCCCCTGTTCCACGGCAGTTCAACATTTCTTTCCGCCCCTCAGGAGGTATCTATGGCAAAACGAAAATCCGCCGCCGGCTATATGACCCCCGGCGAACAGATCGCCGGAACGGTGTTCTTCGTCATCTATCTGCTGGTGCTGCCCTTCGCCGCCGGTCCCATCTTCGACCTGGCGGCCCGGGTCCTGGGCACGTCCCTCTCCCAGAGTCTCCGGAGCGCCGTCTACTACGGGCTGCTGGCTGTGACGGCCCTCGTCATCTTCCACGGCTTTCTGGGGCGGACCACCCGGAATCTCATGGATAATCTGGGCAGCGCCTGCAAGGGCGCGCTGGGCGGCATCGTGGCGCTGTACGGCCTCAACGAGCTGGTTTACCGCCTCTCCCATCTGCTGACCGGGAACCAGCTGGATCTCAATGACTCCGTCATCTCCGCCCAGATCCAGGCCGTCCCCCAGACGGCGCTGGTCATCGTGGTCCTGGCGGCCCCCTTCGTGGAGGAGGTGCTGTTCCGGGGACTGGTGTTCGGCAATCTGCGGAACAAGGGCCGCATCCCGGCCTATCTGATCAGCGGCCTGCTGTTCGCCTTCCTCCATCTGTGGCAGTTCGTCCTGGTCCATCAGGATACTGCTTACTTCCTGGTGCTGCTGCAATATCTGGTGCCGGGACTGGTGCTGGCCGGTGTGTATGAATACTCCGGCACCCTCTGGTCCTCCGTCGCCGTCCACGCGGCGGTGAATGCCCTGGCCTGGCTGCTGTGACCCATCTTTCAACCTGAACACACAAAGGAGCTGACCATATGTCCGGTAAACTGACTCTGGAATCCGGCGGCGGCTGGAAGCACACCGTCCCGGTGACGGCGCTGTCCATCCTGGCCGCGCTGGCGGCCGCGTGGTTCGTGGCCACGCAGCTGCGTCTCACCGGCTGGACGCTGACCATCGCCGCCGCGCTGACGGCCTACGTGGTGTTCCGGATGCTGTACGGCCTGCTGGACCGGGCGCTCCCCAGCACCATCCCTATCCGCACCGTGGACTGGTCCCTGACGGAGGACGCCCTGACGCTGGGCGGCCAGGCCATCCCGCGGGACACCATCCGTCAGGTCCACTGCTGGCCCAACCGGGACGCCCTGGGCCACAGCCTGCCGGGTTGGACCGTCAACATCGAGACCACCGGCAGAAACCAACTCCTCCGTTCCGTGGCGGAGGGCCCGCTGGCGGACCGCTCCGTGCAGCAGCTCCACGATCTGGTGGACGCGCTGGACTACGGCGTCCGCTGGCCGGAATAAGCGTCCCCGGCTATCGGGGGCAGGATCATAAAGGAATTAACTCTGACAAAGGAGGTGCGTCATGCCTCATATTGAACAGCTCTCCTCTCACGTGGCGGACCTCATTGCCGCCGGTGAGGTGGTGGAGCGTCCCGCCAGCGTGGTGAAGGAGCTGGTGGAAAACGCCCTGGACGCCGGGGCTTCCGCCGTGGTGGTGGAGACCCGCCGTGGCGGCATGGGCCTCATCCGGGTGACGGACAACGGCTGCGGCATCGCTCCGGAGGAGCTGCCCACCGCCTTTCTCCGCCATGCCACCTCCAAGCTCCGGACGGAGAGCGACCTGGGCAAAATCGGCACTTTGGGCTTCCGGGGCGAGGCCCTGGCGGCCATCTCCGCCGTCTCCCGGCTGGACATCGAGACCCGTCAGTCCGGCGCCTCCGCCGGATCGGCCCTCCATCTGGAGGGCGGTGTGCCCGGCGAGGTGCTGCCCGCCGGTGTGCCGGAGGGGACGACGCTGTACGTCCGGGATCTGTTCTACAACACCCCCGCCCGGCTGAAGTTCATGAAAAAGGACACCGCCGAGACCGCGGCGGTGAACGGCCTGATGCAGCATCTGTCCCTGTCCCATCCCGACGTGTCCTTCCGCTTCATCAAGGACGGCGCGGAGGCCCTCCACACCCCCGGCGACGGGAAGCTGGAGTCCGCCGTCTACGCGGCCCTGGGCCGGGACTTCGCCAGGGGGTTGATCCCCGTTCAGGGGCGGGGCGGCGACATCGCCGTGTCCGGCTTCGTGACAAAGCCCCTGTGCGGCCGGGGTTCCCGGGGAATGCAGATCTTCTTCGTCAACGGCCGGTTCATCAAGTCCCAGCTGCTGACGGCGGCCCTGGAGGAGGGCTACCGCAACCAGATCATGAAGGGCAAGTTCCCCGGCTGCGTGCTGTCCGTCACCATGCCGGTGACGGCGGTGGACGTCAACGTCCACCCGGCCAAGACCCAGGTGAAATTTGCCCGTGAAAAGGATGTTTTCGACGCCGTGTACCACACGGTGCTGGACGCGCTGGACGCCGATGGCGTCCCGGAGCCGTCCCGGCCCGCGCCAGTGGAGAAGACTGTGAATCCCCGGCAGGACTTCTTCCAGTCCATGGACGCCGGGACTTTCCGGCAGAAGCAGGCCCAGCGCCCCGCCGGGACGCCCGCCGTTCCCGCGCCGTCCCCTGTGCCCCGCCGTCCCCTGTGGGACACGGAGCTGCGGGCAGGCGCCAAAGTGTCGGACATTGACCGGGCCAGTCCGGTGTATGCCGCCCGGCGGACACCCCCGGCGCCGGTCCATATGGAGCGGCCCGTTCCCACTCCGCCCGCTGTCTCCGCTCCGGAGCGCCGGACGGAAACAGCGGCTCCGCCGGTCCCTGTCTCCCCGGCCCGGATGCCGGAGAAGCAGGACGCCCCGCCGCCCCGGCCCTTCGTCCCCGCCATTCCGGAAGTGCGGCAGACGACGCTGGATCTGCCGGGGCAGACCGCCATGGAGCCCCCGGCTCCCGCGCCCTGGCGCATCGCCGGGGAGGTGCTGCACACCTACATCGTCTGCGAGGCGGAGGACGAGACCGTCTGGCTCATCGACAAGCACGCAGCCCATGAGCGCATCAACTTTGACCGTCTGAAAGCCGCCCAGACGCCCCCCATGCGCCAGCAGCTCCTCCAGCCCATCGCGGCGGCGGAGCTGGAACGGGAGGACGCGGCGCTGCTGCTGGAGAATCTGCCGGTGCTGGAGCAGTTCGGCTTTGCCTGCGAGGACTTCGGCGGCGGGACGCTGCTGATCCGGGAGGTCCCGGCGGACATCGACGCCGGAGACGCCGTGGCCACCCTGGAGGAGTTCGCGGAGAACCTGCGGACGGGCCGGGATCCGGCGGAGCGCCGGGAGAACCTGCTCCACACCATGGCCTGCAAGGCCGCCATCAAGGCGGGAATGCACTCCGACGAGCGGGAGCTGCGGGTGCTGGTGGACAGGGTCCAGTCCGGGGAGATCAAATACTGTCCCCATGGCCGCCCCGTGGCGGTGAAGCTGACAAAATACGAGCTGGAAAAGATGTTCCGGCGGGCGTAAAGAGGGGGACCATATCTCTCTTTCCCCCTTCCCTTTTATGAGGGCATCCCCGCAGGGACCGGTGTCCTCACCGGCCTGTATAAGGGGCGCTGTACATCTTTTCAAACTCTCATTTGAATGCAGAAAGGAGCGTGGGACCGATGTCCCCCAAAATCGTCTGCGTGGTCGGCCCCACGGCCTGCGGAAAAACCAGACTGGGCGTGCTGCTGGCCCAGAAATTCAACGGAGAAGTGGTCTCCGTAGACTCCATGCAGATCTACCGGGGCATGGTCATCGGCACCGCCGCCCCCACGCCGGAGGAGATGGAGGGCATCCCCCATCACATGATCGGCGTGGCGGAGCCCACGGAGCAGTGGTCCGCCGCCCGGTACGCCCAGACCGCCATCCCCATCGTGGACGGCATTCTGGCCCGGGGAAAGCTGCCCATTCTGGTGGGCGGCACGGGCCTGTGGCTGGACGCGGTGGTGCGGGGCCACGGCTTCGCCGCTGGCTGTGCCGGCGGGGCCGTCCGGGCGCAGCTCCAGCATGAGCTAGAGACCGGCGGCATTGCCCCCCTGCTGGAGGAGCTTCGGCAGGCGGACCCGGAGGCGGCGGCCAAGCTCCATCCGT
This sequence comes from Dysosmobacter sp. HCP28S3_G4, assembly GCF_052065175.1. Taxonomy (NCBI): domain Bacteria; kingdom Bacillati; phylum Bacillota; class Clostridia; order Eubacteriales; family Oscillospiraceae; genus Dysosmobacter; species Dysosmobacter sp. HCP28S3_G4. The sequence goes on from NZ_JBQHUP010000005.1 coordinate 73,004, forward strand.
CGGACACCAAGCGCATTCTCCGGGCGCTGGAGGTCTGGCGGGAGACCGGAAAGACCATCTCCGCCCACAACGCGGAGACGAAGGCCCTGCCCTCCCGGTACGACGCGGTGTATCTGGGCCTTCAGTTCGCCGACCGGGAGGACATGAAGCGGCTCATCGACCGCCGGGTGGACCGCATGGCGGAGGACGGCCTGCTGGATGAGGTCCGGGCGCTGCTCGCCTCCGGCGTCCCCAGGGACGCCACAGCCCTCCAGGCCATCGGCTACAAGGAGTTTCTGGGTGTGCTGGAGGGCACCGCCTCCGAGGCGGAGGCCCTGGAGGAGGTAAAGCTCCGGTCCCGGCAGTACGCCAAGCGGCAGCTGACCTGGCTGCGGAGAAATCCGGCCATTCATTGGATCTATTGGGAAAAGAACCGGGATTTTGCCCGGGCGCTTCAGATTTCGACGGAAATTCTCACCACTGAGGGCTTACGATAAAGTCCGGAGCGGAGGAAGATTCCCACGATCTCCTCGCTCTGAACAAAGAAAAAAGGAGCGGATGATATGCAGACAAAAGCGAACTTGCAGGACATATTCCTCACCAAGGTGAAGCGGGACCGGGTCCCGGTCACCATGTTCCTCATGAACGGATTCCAGCTGCGGGGCGTCATCGTCGGCTTTGACGCCTTCGTGGTGGTGCTGGACTCCGACGGCAAGCAGCAGGTCATTTACAAACACGCCATCTCCACCATCGCGCCCATCCGTCCGGTGGACCTGACGCCGGAAGGATCCCGCTGATTCCCGGATACACAACGATCACAAAGGAGCGGCTCCATGAAATCCAAATCTCTCGGGACAAAACTGCTGATGGCCCTGGTGTGCCTGGCGGTACTGGCCTATTTCGGTCTCCAGATATGGGGATATTACACCGATCCCCTGACCACGGCGGTGGCCTACAGCTATCAGGCGGAGAAGGGCGCCACCGTCTCCGGCTGGGTGGCCCGGCAGGAACAGGTACTGCCGGATCCCGGCAGCGGCCTGCTGCGTCTGTCCCGTTCCGAGGGGGAAAAAGTGGCCCGGGGCGGCCGGGTAGCGGTGATCTATGCGGATCAGGCCTCCATGGACCGTCAGAACGAGATCAGCGCACTGGAAACTCAGGTGGAACAGCTCCAATACGCCAAGGACTCAGCCCTGAACAGCGAGGCCGCCCTGAAACTGGACAAGCAGATCATGTCCGGCATTCTCTCCCTCCGTCAGGACGTGACGGCGGACCGGCTGGACGCCGCAGACGGCCATATGGCCGCTCTGCGGAGCCTGGTGCTGAAGCGGGACTATACATATGCCGGCGGCGGTGATCTGGACGCCCAGCTGACGGAGCTGACCGCCCGGCTGAAGGACCTGCGGACACAGACGGCCTCTTCCGCCCAGGTGGTGACGGCGCCGGAGGCCGGTGTGTACTCCGCCGTGGTGGATGGATACGAGAGCGTCCTGACGCCGGAGACCGTCACCACTCTGACACCCTCCAGTATCCACCAGCTCCAGTCCACGGGCGAGACCTCCGATCTGGGGAAGCTCATCACCAGCGGCACCTGGTACTACGCCGCCTCCATGGCGGCATCGGATGCGGAAGCCCTGTCTGTGGGCGGCAGCGTCACGCTTCGGTTCGCCAAGGGCGTGGAACGGGACCTGACCGTCCAGGTGGACTCCATCAGCGAAGAAGAGGGCGGCCGGGTGGTGGTCGTGTTCTCCAGTACGCAGTTCCTGTCCGAGGTGACGCTGCTGCGCCAGCAGAGCGCCGACATCATCACCAGTACCGTCTCCGGCATCCGGGTGCCCTCCAGGGCCATCCGCACCAGCAAGACCGTGGTGGACAGCGAGACGAAAGAGCGGACCGTCCAGGAGGGTACCGGTGTGTACTGCGTGGTGGGCATGACCGCCCAGTATAAGCCGGTGAAGGTGATCTACACCGACAGCGACGGCTATGTGCTGGTCCAGCCGGAGGAAGGCGCCTCCGGCAGCCGGCTCATCCGTTCCGGCGACGAAATCATCGTCACGGCCAGGGATCTGTACGACGGCAAGGTCGTGGGCTACGGTTAAGGCACCGGCTCAGCGATACAGCGATCAGGAGACAAAGAGACCCGCCGGCGTCCGGCGGAGAGACAGAAAGGAAGCAAGTCATATGTCCATTGCGGAAAACATTCAGGAAGTCCGGCAGCGCATCGCCGCAGCAGCAGAGGCCGCTGGCCGGGACCCGTCGGAGATCATTCTGGTGGGCGCCAGCAAAATGAATGACGCCGGCGCCTGCCGGGAGGCCATCGCCGCCGGCATCGACGCTCTGGGAGAGAACCGGGTGCAGGAGCTGCTGGGCAAATACGAGCAGAACGCCTATGAGGGCGCGCCCCTCCACTTCATCGGCCATCTCCAGCGGAACAAGGTGCGGCAGATCGTGGGCAAGGTGGTCCTGATCCAGTCCGTGGGATCCCTGGAGCTGCTGGATGAGATCGAGAAGTGCGCCGCGAAGCAGGAGCTGGTGCAGGACATCCTGCTGGAGGTCAATATCGGCGGTGAAGAGAGCAAGAGCGGCTTCGCCCCGGAGGACATCCTGCCAGCGGCGGAGGCAGCGCTGGCCCGCCCCCACATCCGCGTCCAGGGCCTGATGACCATTCCTCCCGTGGAGACGGAGCCCGGCGGAAATATTCCATATTTTGAAAAAGTCCGGGAGCTTTATGTTGACATGAATCAAAAAATGTTCCATAATGAATTGAAATACCTGTCCATGGGCATGAGCGGCGACTTTGAGGAAGCTATCCGGGCCGGTGCCACCATGGTGCGGGTAGGCACTGCGATCTTCGGCGCACGGCACTATGTCTGACAGGGCTGCCCGCTGAAAACGGAGACCGTCCGGCAGGTTCCGCCGGAAATACCGGCGCTCCCCGGAGAAATTGGAGAAATTACGGAATGACAGGGTAGGATGCTGCCCGGTGGGAGGCTATCCATGAGCATTTTGGACGAACTGAAGAAATGGACTCATCCCTATGACGACGAGGATGAGGAATACGAGGACGATTTTGAGGACACAGCCCGGAAGGAGCCGGTGTTTGAGGACCGCCGCGCCCGTGACCGGGCGGAGGACCGTCGGAACAAGGTGGTGAACATCCACGCCACTACCCAGCTGAAGGTGGTTTTGGTGAAGCCGGAGCGGTTCGAGAACGCCTCCGAGATCGCCGACCATCTGAAGGACAAGCGGACCGTTGTCATCAACCTGGAGTCCACCAACAAGGACGTTGCCCGGCGTCTTGTGGACTTTCTGTCCGGCGTGGCCTATGCCGGTGAGGGAAAGATCAAGAAGGTGGCGGCCAACACCTACATCATCACGCCCTACCACGTGGACATCGAGGGCGATCTCATCGACGAACTGGAAAACAACGGCCTGTATTTCTAAAAAGCGGGGGGAGGACCGACCATGCTGACACCACAGGAAGTTTCCAGCCACGCGTTTCCCAAGGCCGTGGTGGGAGGCTATAACATGAGCTCCGTGGACGAGTTCCTGGACGAGCTCACCGACGACTATACATCTCTCTATAAAGAAAACGCGGCTCTCAAGGCCAAAATGAAGGTCCTGGTGGAGAAGATCGAGGACTACCGCTCCACGGAGGACGCCATGCGCTCCACGCTGCTGACCGCCCAGAAGATGGCGGACTCCATCGTCAAGGAGGCGGAGGCCAAGCGGGACCAGCTCATCGCCCAGACGGAGTCGGATGCGCGGGAGAAGATCAGCCACATGCAGGCCGAGGCCGCCACGGTCCAGGAGCGCCTGCGGGCCGGACAGCGAGAGCTGGCGGAATTCATTGCCAGTTCCAAGGATATCTGCTCCAGACAGCTGGCCTATCTGGAGCAGCTGCCTCAGCTGCCGGTGGATGCTCCCGCCCCCACGCCGGAGGACGTGGAACAGCAGAAGGAACAGACCGCCGGAGAAATTGAGCAGAATCTCTATGCCTCTTTCCAGAGAGAAGCGGAGAAGGCGCCTCAGCCGGAGTCTCCCGTCCAGGAGGAGCCGGAGCTCCAGCCGGTCCCTGCGGATGACTATCCCACCGGCGACCCCTTTGCGCCGGACGGCGCCGTGGAGGAGCCCACCCGCAAGATCGATCTGAAAGACCTGAAATTCGGCCGCAATTACACCGGCGAGGATCAATAAACTCTGAAAGCGGCCTGTCAGGGCCGCTTTCTGCTTACCCGCAGAGCGCGCCGGTCCGCCGGCGCCGGTTTGGAGGAGGACACCGCCATGCAAGACCGTCCCATCATCGCCTTCCTGTACGACTTTGACAAGACCCTCTGCACCACGGATATGCAGAATTACGCCTTCATTCCCTCCCTGGGGATGACTCCGTCGGAGTTCTGGGGAAAGGCCAACAGCTTCGGCCGGGCCAACCGCATTGACGGCATTCTGGCCTACATGTACACCATGCTCCGTGAGGCGGAGCGGAAAAACCGCCCCTTCACCCGGGCGGATCTGGTGGAAAAGGGCCGGGACATCGTGCTGTATCCCGGTGTGGCGGACTGGTTCCGCCGCATCAATGAATTTGGCGAGACCCAGGGTGTGGCGGTGGAGCACTACATCATCTCCTCCGGTCTGCGGGAGATCATCGAGGGCTCCTCCATCAGCGGGGAGTTCAAGGAGATCTACGCCAGCGAGTTCTATTACGACGAGACGGGCCGGCCGGTGTGGCCGAAGCTGGCGGTGAATTTCACCGCCAAGACCCAGTTCGTCTACCGCATCAACAAGGGCGTGCTGGACGTGTCCGACGACAAGACCCTCAACGACTCCATGCCGGACAACAGCAAGCGGATCCCCTTCCACAACATGATCTACATGGGCGACGGTCTCAGCGATGTGCCCTGCATGAAGATGATGCGGGCCTACGGCGGCCAGGCCATCGCGGTCTACCAGGAGGACAACCGCCTGGGCGTGGAGGATCTGATGGCCAAGAGCCGGGTGGACTTCATCTTCCCGGCGGACTACAGCGAGGGCACGGCCCTGGACACCACGGTAAAGAACATCATCCGGAAGATGTCCATTACCGACCGGCTGTGGGAGGAGACGGCCCAGCAGCTCCGCAGCATCGGCGGCGACGTCCTGCCCAATCAGGTGGGGCTGTTCTGAGTCCGCAGGCCGCCGCATATCCCTTTATAACATGCGAAGCAGGACTTTGACCGGCGGCAAAGTCCTGCTTTTCTCTTTACTTTCCGTAGCCTTTTTGATAAACTATACGGTATGTATTGATGCGATCCTCCATTTGATCTGGAGCCGCTGATGTTGGAGAGGGCGGCGGCTGCCGCCTGACGAAGGAGAGAGAAAGATGGCATCCACATCCGAATTTTCCCGCACGCTGTCGCTGCTGCGCAAGGAGCGGGGCGTCAGCCAGCGGACAGCCGCGGCAGACCTGGGCATCTCCCAGGCACTGCTGAGCCACTATGAAAAGGGCATCCGGGAGCCGGGCCTTGCTTTCGTGGTGAAGGCCTGCGACTACTATCACGTCTCCGCGGACTTCATTCTGGGCCGTACCCTGTCCCGGGACGGCGCCATGCTGTCAGAGGAGGACATCCTGTCAGCTGCGGACCAGGGCAACGTCCTCCGGGGCAGCGTCATGGCCACCCTCCAGAGCAAGCTGCTGGCAGGCGCCATCGGCGTGCTGTTCGACCTGCTGGGCAAGCTCAACGACAAGGCCGCTATCAACGAGGCCGCCGCCTATCTGGGCACCGCCGTCTATCAGCTGTACCGGCGGCTGTACCGGGCGGCAGGCGGCAACGAGGCCTATTTCTCCGTGGATCCCGCATCCTGCACCACAGGCGCGGCGGCGGACATGGCCCTCAGCGATACCCGGTACGCACAGACGCTCCGGCAGCTGAACGAGCGCAAGGCGGAGTTCCCGCCGGTGTCCGACGAGGCGGTGGCGCAGAACTATCCCGGCCGCAGCCAGAGCATCACCCAGGTGCTCCACGGTGCGGACAGCCGCATCGCCTCCCTGACGGAGAAGTGAGCTGCGGCGGCAAACCTGCGATTTCTGATTTCAACGACGGCGCTCCGCGCCGCCCCGCCTGCGCGGGGGCCTGCGTGGACTTGCCTATGGAGGTTATCCGAACTATGACGAAACAGAGCAACATCCGAAACTTCAGCATCATCGCCCACATTGACCTCGTCGTCGCGGGCTCCGCATCCCTCGCTTCCACCTGACGGCGAAAGCTCACTCACTCCGCCGCTCCTCCTCTCCCCAAAAAGCCTGGCGGCTTTTCGGGGACCCCCTGATTTGATTTCAACGACGGCGCTCCGCGCCGCCCCGCCTGCGCGGGGGCCTGCGTGGACTTGCCTATGGAGGTTATCCGAACTATGACGAAACAGAGCAACATCCGAAACTTCAG
>NZ_JBQHUP010000006.1:0-74234 GCF_052065175.1 Dysosmobacter sp. HCP28S3_G4
CCCCCCCCCCCCCCCCCCCCCCCCCCCCCCCCCCCCCCCCCCCCCCCCCCCCCCCCCCCCCCCCCCCCCCCCCCCCCCCCCCCCCCCCCCCCCCCCCCCCCCCCCCCCCGCCGCACCCCCGCCAAGGGCCCCCATTCACCCCTCACGGGCAATGACCCCCTCCATCCGCAGATACTCCTCCCGGGTGATGATCCCCTTCTCCAGCAGGTACCGGTTGAAGTACCGCAGCCACGCGGTCCGGATGTCGCTCTGTGACGGCATCGTCCTTCCCCCCTTCTCCGGTCAGTATGCCCGGTTTTCCCCTGGGGAATCCCCCCTGCCCTTCCAGCCATTGCTTTTGCCTTTCCGGCAAAAAGGATATACTATGGGGAGAGCAATTCTTCAGGAGGTTTCCATGGACATTCACGCCGCGCGGCAGGAGCTGAAAAAGCGCTCCATCTACGACATCCCCCTGCGGGCCACCTTCTACGCCCGGGTGTCCAGCGAGTCCGACGAGCAGCTGAACTCCCTGGGGAACCAGGTGGACTACTACCGGGACCTGATCCGGAAAAATCCCGCCTGGACCTACGTGGAGGGCTATATCGACGAGGGCCTGTCCGCCGCCACCACCAAAAACCGGGAGAACTTCCACCGCATGGTGGCCGACGGCCGGGCGGGCCGGTTCGACCTGATCCTCACCAAGGAGATCACCCGCTTCGCCCGCAACACCCTGGACTCCATCCGGTACACACGGGAGCTGCTGTCCGCCGGGGTGGGGGTCTTCTTCCAGAACGACGGCATCAACACCCTGGACGAGGACTCGGAGCTGCGGCTGACCATCATGTCCGGCATCGCCCAGGACGAGCTGCGGAAGCTGTCCTCCCGGGTGAAGTTCGGCCACCAGCAGGCCATCAAAAACAGCGTGGTACTGGGCAACAGCCGCATCTTCGGCTACCGGAAGGACGCCGGGCGGCTGGTCATTGACCGGACGGAGGCCCCGCTGGTGCGGGAGCTGTTTGAGCTGTACGCCACCGGGGAGTACTCCCTGAAGCGGCTGGAGACGCTGTTCTGGGAGCAGGGCTGGCGCAATCACAACGGCGGCAGGATCGCCCACACCACCCTGTCTGGCATCCTGTCCAACCCCAAGTACAAGGGCTATTACGTGGGCAACAAGGTGAAGGTGCTGGACCTGTTCACCAAAAAGCAGAAATTCCTCCCGCCGGAGGAGTGGGTCATGTTCCGGGACGACACGGGGCAGATCGTTCCGGCCATCGTCAGCGAGGAGGTGTGGGAGCGGGCCAATGAGGTCCTGCGCCGCCGCAGCGACGACGTAAAGCGCCGCCGGGGGGTGTGCAACCACGACAACCTCCTCACCGGGAAGCTGTACTGCGGCCACTGCGGCGCGCCCTACTACCGCCGGGACTCCGTGGACCGCAGCGGCCATCGGAACAGCCGGTGGATCTGCTCCGGAAAGCTGAAAAACGGCGCCGGGGCCTGTCCCTCCATTCCCCTCTACGAGGCGGAGCTGCGGCCGGTGCTGGCGGACCTGTTCCGGACGGCGGACGCCGGGGCGCTCATGGACGAATATCTGGCCCTGTACCGGTCCCTGGGCCGGGACGAGGGGCTGGAGCGGCAGGCCGCCGCGCTGCGGCGGACGGTGGAGACGGCGGAGCGGAAGCGGCAGAAGCTGCTGACCTACAACGCCCTGGGCCAGCTGTCCGACGGGGATTTTCTGGCCATGTGCGCCCAGTGCGGCCGGGAGCTGGAGGACGCCCGCCGCAGGCTGGAGGACCTCACCGCCCGGATGGCGGACGGTGCCGCCTTCCCAGGCCGTCTGGATGCCATCCGCCGGGCGCTGGAGGACGCCCGCCGGGACGCCGCCCAGGGGCTGCCGGACCGGGACTTCGTGGAGCGGTATATCCGCCGCATCGACGTCTTTCCGGAGGCGGGCCGGGGCGTCCGGCTGGAGATCCGGCTCCGGTCCGGGGAGGCGGCGGAGACGCAGCTCCAGGCCATCCGGGATCACGCCGGCCGTACGGGTCACACGTTCAAGAAGATGATCGAGTCCTACGAGAAGTCTCTGTAAGGCTCCCTCTGGACCAAACACTCCCTGAAAATCCTCCCTTCGCAGAAAAGGCCCCGCCGTTCGAATGGACGGCGGGGTCTCTTGTGTCTTCATTCCATTTGTCCGGATCAGGCGTCTCAGTCAACGGCCCGGATCAGGGGGGCGGCCTCCGCGGCGAAGTCCTCCGGTGTCAGAAGGGACGCGGCGTCCAGCAGAGCCGTCCGGAAGGACGCGGTGCCCATACCGGCGGCGCTTTGCTCCGCCCTGTGGGAGCAGACCTTCCAGAAGGCCGACGCCAGCACGGCGGCAGACAGGGCGTCCGGCTCCACGGCGGCGAAGGCCCCGCAGAGGACGGACAGCATGCACCCCGCCCCCGTGACCTGGGCCATGCGGCCGCTGCCGCCGGTGACGCGGAAGGCGGCGGTGCCGTCGCTGGCGATGTCCTCCGGACCGGACAGCAGGACGGCGGTGCGGTACCGCCGTGCCAGCGCCCGGGCCAGTGCCAGCCGCTCCGACGCATCGGCGGCGGCCAGACTGTCCACGCCGTGTTCCCGGCTCCCCAGCCGCAGCAGTGCCTGGGCCTCCCCCAGATTCACCCGCAGGATGGCGGGCGCGGACGCGGCCAGCAGCTCTCCGGCCCAGCGTAGACGCCAGGCGCTGGCTCCCACGCCCACCGGGTCCAGCACCACGGGGGTCCCCCGCTTCTCCGCCTCGATGCAGCAGATCAGGCAGGACTGGAATTTCTCCGCCGAGGGCGTGCCGGTATTCAGCACCGAGGCGGCGCTGACGGCGGTGATCCCCGCCATCTCCTCCGGGGCCTGGGCCATCATGGGGCTGGCCCCCACGGCCAGGGCCAGATTGGCGCAGTCGTTGGCGGTGACGATGTTGCTGACGCAGTGGATCAGGGGACGGGCGCGGCCGATGGCCGCAAGACGGGCAAAATCAGGCATGTCGCAACCTCACAGACAGAATGGGCAGCGGGATCAGGCCTTCAGGGCCCCGGTCTTCTTCAGCGCCGCCACCAGGATACCGGCCAGGATGGAGCCCACCACCGTGGACACCAGGAAGGGCACGATGTAGACGGTGTAGCCCGCGGGGGTCAGGCCCATGAGGCCCTTGGCCACGGGATAGGCGGCCAGGCCCCCGATGATGCCGGTGCCCACCACCTCGGCAATGAGGGTGACCGGCAGGTTCTTCGTCTTCCAGTAGACAAGGCCGCACAGCAGCGCGCCGCACATGCTGCCGGGGAAGGCCATCAGGCTGCCCACGCACAGCAGGTTCCGGACGAGGCTGGCAACGAAGGCCACGGCCACGCCGTACCACGGGCCCAGCAGCACGGCGCACAGGATGTTCACCATGTGCTGGACGGGGGCGCACTTACTGCCCAGGACGGGGAACACGATGAACATGCTGCCCACCACGGCGACGGCGCAGAACATACCGGCCAGAGCCAGCTTGGTAACAGGTTTCAGATTGCTTTTCATATACTTCAAACTCCTTCAGATCTCGGATTTTGCAGGGAGAAAACGGCAGAATATGGCAGCGCCTTCCCCTTGCGTCGCAAGGCGGCGGACAGACTCGTCCGCCCGGGAATGTCGGTCGAGGCTCACTGGCCTCCTCTCACGCCGGAACACGGCTTCCCATCGCTGCTTTTCCGGCCCGGACACAGGGCGCTCCCCCTCTGTCCGCTCCCGGTCTCCCCGGGACGCCGGTATCTCCGCCGCGTCTCACTTCCTCTCTGAAGAAATCTTCGTACAAACGCAAAAGACAGGAGACCCTGATGCCTCCTGCCCGTAAAACCACATGACTTCCTACGGCGGCATTGCCCGCATCAGGTAAAGGGTCGGAGCCTCCGCTCCCTCTCAGCCCGTTGCTCCGGACTCCCCTGTTTTTACATTTTACAGAAGGATTATACACCCGGCGGCGGATTTGTCAAGGGGGACGCCGGACCTCCCGGATTTTCCGGTTTTTCTGAAAGTTTTGGTTGCATTTTTCCCCGGTGCGGTATATGATATTATCCACAATAAAAAGGGGAGTCCGCGCCGACGGGCTGAGAGGAGACTGTCTGGTCTCGACCCACGACCTGATTTGGATCATGCCAACGTAGGGAAATACGCGCTGCAATGCCGCAAACAGGCCGTATCAGGTGTGTGTGCGGCATTTTCATTTTGAATTTCACTTCCGACAGGAGGACTATCCATGAGAGTACAACCTCAGCAGCTGCGGCTGTACGCCGTCACCGACCGGGCCTGGGCGGCGGACACCGACGCCTTTTTCGCCCAGATTGAAGCCGCCATCGACGGCGGCGCCGCCTTTGTCCAGCTCCGGGAGAAGCATCTGGGGCAGGACGATTTTCTGGTCGAGGCCCGGCGGTTCGTGGCCCTGTGCCGGGAAAAGGGCGCGGTGAGCATCATCAACGACAACGTGGAGATCGCCGCCGAGGTGGGCGCCGACGGCGTCCACGTGGGTCAGGAGGACCTGGCCTGCGGCCGTGCCCGGGCCATCCTGGGGCCGGATAAGATCATCGGCGTCTCCGCCCACAACGTGGACGAGGCGCTGGCGGCCCAGGCCGCCGGGGCGGACTATCTGGGGGTGGGGGCGGCCTTCGTCTCCCACACCAAGGGCGACGCCAAGCCCATCGCGGCAGAGGCCATGGCCGCCATCACCGCCGCCGTGGACATCCCGGTGGTGGCCATCGGCGGCATCACCCGGGAGAACCTGCCCACTCTGGCGGGCCGTGGACTGGACGGCGTGGCGGTGGTATCCGCCCTGTTCGCCCAGAAGGACGTGAAGGCCGCCGCCGCAGAGCTGCGGCAACTGGCGGAGGCTATCGCCCGCTGACCGGCGAAACCCCGCTGTTTGAAAAGCAACGGATCACCGGCCTTTGCCGGAGGACCCGCGGTGCATTGGGGGCACCACCTTGCGCCGCGTTAGAAAACCTTGCTGTGATTTGGAAAGGAGTTTTTGATATGAGAACAGCATTGACCATTGCTGGAAGCGATTCCAGCGGAGGCGCCGGTATCCAGGCGGACATCAAGACCATGACGGCCAACGGCGTATTCGCCATGAGCGCCGTCACGGCGCTGACCGCCCAGAACACCACCGGCGTCACAGACATTCTGGAGTCCACCCCCCTGTTTCTGGAGGAGCAGCTGGACGCCGTTTTCACCGACATCTTCCCCGACGCGGTGAAGATCGGCATGGTCTCCTCGGCGGAGCTCATCGCCGCCATCGCCCGGAAGCTGAAGCAGTACGGCGCGAAGCGCATCGTGGTGGACCCGGTCATGGTGGCCACCTCCGGCGCCAAGCTGCTGCGGGACGACGCCATCGAGACCCTGAAACGGGAGCTGCTGCCCCTGGCCGCCGTCCTGACGCCCAACATTCCCGAGGCGGAGATCCTCTCCGGCAGGACCATCACCGACGCCGCCGGCATGGAGGCCGCCGCCAGGGCCATCAGCGAAACCTACGGCTGCGCCGTCCTGTGCAAGGGCGGACATCAGATCAACGACGCCGACGACCTGCTGTGGCGGGACGGCGCGGGCAAGTGGTTCCGGGGCAAGCGCATCCACAATCCCAACACCCACGGCACCGGCTGCACCCTGTCCAGCGCCATCGCCTCCAATCTGGCCAAGGGCTATGATCTGGACACCGCCGTGGAGCGGGCCAAGGACTACATCTCCGGCGCCCTGGGGGCCATGCTGGACCTGGGACATGGCTCCGGCCCCATGGACCACACCTTCGATCTGAAGAGCCGGTTCATTGAGGAGGGCGTGTGATGAAAAAGACCTCCACCTTCCAAAACGGCCTCATCTGGTTCGGCGCCGGCGTCTCCCTGGCGGAGATTTTGACCGGCACCGCCTTCGCCCCCCTGGGCTTCGGACGTGGCCTGGCGGCCATCCTGCTGGGCCACCTCATCGGCTGCGTCATGCTGTTCCTGGCGGGCTACATCGGCGCCGTGACGGAGCGCAGCGCCATGGAGACCGTGAAAATGTCGTTTGGTCAGAAGGGCGGACTGCTGTTCGCCTTCCTGAACGTCCTCCAGCTGGTGGGCTGGACCGCCATCATGATCTACGACGGCGCCCTGGCCGCCGGGGGCATCTTCAGCTCCGGCAGCTGGATCTGGTGCCTGGTCATCGGCGGGCTGATCATCGTGTGGATCCTGGTGGGCATCACCGATCTGGGCTGGATCAACAAGATCGCCATGACCGCCCTGTTCCTGCTGACGCTGGTGCTGTGCAAGGTCATCTTCTTCGACGGCGCTCCCGTGGGCGGCGACCTGGGCGAGGCCATGAGCTTCGGCGCCGCCGTGGAACTGGCGGTGGCCATGCCCCTGAGCTGGCTGCCCCTCATCAGCGACTACACCCGGGAGGCGGAGCGTCCCTTCGCCGCCACCATGGCCAGCACCGTCACCTACGGTCTGGTGTCCTGCTGGATGTACGTCATCGGCATGGGCGCCGCCATCTACACCGGGGAGTACGACATCGCCGTCATCATGGTGAAGGCGGGACTGGGCATCGCCGCCCTGGTGATCCTGGTGCTGTCCACCGTCACCACCACCTTCCTGGACGCCTGGTCCGCCGGCATCTCCGCCGAGTCCCTGTCCAAAAAGATCAACGGCAAGTGGACGGCGGTGGCCGTCACGGTGATCGGCATCGCCGGGGCGCTGCTGTTCCCCATGGACGACATCACGGGCTTTTTGTACCTCATCGGCTCCGTGTTCGCCCCCATGATCGCCATTCAGATCGCCGACTGCTTCTTCCTGCGGCGGGACCGGTTCGGTGTGGACTTCGACGTCCGGAATCTGGTGATCTGGGTCGTCGGCTTCATCCTCTACCGCCTGCTGATGGGCGTGGACATTGTGGTGGGCTGCACCCTGCCGGACATGGCCGCCACCATTGTGCTGTGCGTCCTGGCGGACAAGCTGTCCGGAAAGAAGACCGCCGCCGAGTGAGCGCGCCGGTTTTTCCGTATCGAGAAAAAAGAGCCGCGGAACTTCCGTTCCGCGGCTCAGGCTGTCGAAAAAGTCCATAGACTTTTCCGACAGCCTTCACAATGCCTCGCTTTTCTGCCCGCGCAGCGGGCCGAAAAGCTGCCGCTGCGCGGCGCAAACGCCTGCTGACACAGGCTTTTTGCAGGCATTCAATCCATCACGAGGGGGCTCCCGCCCCCTCGTACTCCCCCTGCAAAAAAGGACTCTTTTCCTTCAGACAGGGTTTTTCGACAAGCTGAGCCGCGGAACTTCCGTTCCGCGGCTCTCATTTTGTCTGTTTGTTCTTTCCGGCCCGTCAGTTCTCCACCAGATGGCTGACGTCCATGCCGCCGATGGTATCCGCCGGCAGGCTGTCCCGGAGGAAGCGGACGGCCTCCACCGTCTTCAGGGACAGCAGGGACTTGGCCAGAGCCCGCAGGGCGGGCCGCAGGTTCGTGTTCTGGGGCAGGCCGTCCAGCATGGTGGAGGACAGGTTCACGCAGCACACGTCCTCCTCCATCCACACCGCCTGGACGGAGAAGCCCTCCGGCAGCACCTGGTACAGGCCGTCCTTGGCGGGACCCTCCAGCAGTGCCCGCACCAGGGTCTCCGCCTGGGTGTCGCCCTCGTACAGGTCCAGGGTCCGGGGCTCGGCGGCAAGACCGCCGCTCTCGTTCAGGAAGTACAGCGTCACGTCCACGGTGCCCACGATGTCCTCCGTGCTGGCGAACAGCACGTCCTTGGCCTGGAAGCTCTGAGCGCCCCGGTAGGCCAGCTCCTGCCCGCCCACGGTGACGGACACCGTCCGCACGCCGGACAGCTGGGTCAATGTCATGGTGATGCAGTAGTCCGCCATGGTCAGCCCCACGCCGGACAGGGTGCTGTAGGCCATGGACAGGTCCACCACCGCCCGTCCGCCGGACACCTCCACGCCCAAAAGGCCGGTGCCCGCCGGGAAGGGACTTTTCAGCGTCTCGTCGGCAGGTCCGTCCAGAAGCAGCTCCACCATGGCCGCCGCCAGCTCCGCCGTGGGACGTCCGTCCCGCCGCCGGATGGCGCAGTGCTCCGCTGCGATGGCGTCGCCGCCTCCGGCGGCGTCCAGGTCCCGGACCTGGAAATACAGCTCGTAGGTATCCTCCTCCGCTATCGCCTGCTGCGCCGCCGCCATGGCGCAGCCGCAGGCGTTGAGGACGGTCAGGGCGCACAGCAGCGCCGCCAGGGCCCGCTTTCTCATGTCCGTTCTCCTCCCTCCGGCGCCAGGGGCAGACGGACGGTGAACACCGCGCCGCCCACCGGCCGGTTGGCCGCCGTGATGGTGCCGTTCCGTTTCTTCACCGTGTCGGACACGATGGACAGTCCCAGGCCCGTACCGCCGGCGGCCCGTGACCGGGCCTTGTCCACCCGGTAGAACCGCTCGAAGATCCGGGGGATGTCCTCCTCCGGGATGCCCACGCCGTCGTCCGCCACGGTCAGCTCCGCGAAGCCGTCCCGCTTCGTCAGGCGGACCTCCACCCGGCCGCCGTCCCGGTCGTACTTCACCGCGTTGTCCGTCAGGTTGTAGATGATCTGCTGGAGCTCGTCCCGGGTGGACAGAACCCGGCAGCCCTCCTCCGCCTGATAGGTGATGGAGATGTTCCGGTCCTCGGCGATGAGCTCCATCATCCGCAGCACCTGCTGCAAGACCGGCAGCACGTCCACCGCTCCCGCCGGCTCCAGCACGTCGCTGTCCAGCCGGGTCAGGCGCAGCAGGTCCTCGGTGATGCGGCTGAGCCGCTCCGCCTCCTGCCCGATGTCGGAGACGAACTCCCGGGTGGTGGCGGGGTCAATGTTGTTGGTCTGCAAAATGGAGTCCGTCAGCAGCCGGATGGCCGCCAGGGGCGTCTTCAGCTCATGGGACGCGTCGGACACGAACCGGCGGCGGGACTCCTCCGTCTTCTGGAGGCGGTCCGCCAGACTGTTGAACTCCTCGCCGATCTGGGAGATCTCGTCGTGGCCCCGGACGGCGGCCCGGTGGCTGTAGGCGCCCTCCCGCACCCGGCGGATGGCCTCCAGCAACTCGCTGATCTGCCCCGTCAGCGCCCGGCTCATCAGCACGGAGAACACCAGCACCACGCCGCCGATGACGCAGGAGATGCGGAAGATGTTGTTCTGGAAGCCCACCAGCAGAGCGGCCTCCTCCGTGTCGTACTCGTAGGCGTAGACGGCGCCGATGATCTGGTTCTGATACAGCACCGGCGACGACGCCCGGCTGCGGAAGGCGTTGTTCTCGTACCGGCAGGTGAACACGTCCTTCCCCGTCAGGGCCTGGACCACCTCCGTATAGAAGGTGTACTGCCCCACGGCGCTGCCGGTCTCACGGGTGTCGAACAGGATCTTTCCGGCGGCGTCCGTCACCAGCATCCGGGACAATCCCGCCTCCTGGGCCAATGTCATGGCGTCGGCCACGTTCTCCTCCGTCAGCCGCTCCAGCCCCGACAGGGAGGACACGATGACCAACACGCTGCTTTGCAGCGTGTTGGCCTTGGAGCGGAACACCAGATCCTCCGACACCAGGGGCGGGTAAATGTTCAGCAGCACCAGCACCGCCGCGATGACCAGAATGTAGCTCAGCACGAATTTCAGCCGCAGGCTGACCCGGAGCTTCTTACGCTTTGAAATAGTACCCCACTCCCCACTTGGTCAGGATATGGTCCGGCTCCGCCGGGTTCCGCTCCAGCTTCTCCCGCAGACGGCGGATGTGGACGTCCACCGTCCGGTAGTCCCCGCTGTAGGCGTAGCCCCAGACCACGTTCATCAGGTTCTCCCGGCTGTACACCCGCCGGGGATTCCGCATCAGCAGCTCAATGAGATCGTACTCCTTGGCGGTGAGTTCCACCATCTCCCCGTCCCGCTCGGCGGTGCGCTCCTCGGTGTGGAGGGTGATGTTCCCCGCCCGGAGGGTGGTCCCCATGGACCGCTGGGTGCCCGCCGCCCGGCGCAGCAGCGCCCGGACCCGGGCCTTCAGCTCCAGAATGTTGAAGGGCTTCGTCACGTAGTCGTCCGCCCCGCACTCGAAGCCCATGAGCTTGTCCGCATCCTCGCTCTTGGCGGTGAGCATGATCACCGGGACGTTGGAGAACTCCCGGATGCGCATACACGCCTCGATGCCGTCCAGCTCCGGCATCATCACGTCCAGGATGATCAGGTCGAACCGCTCCGACCGGGCCAGCTCCACGGCGGCGGCGCCGTCGTAGGCGCACTCCACCTGATAGCCCTCGTTCTCCAGGTTGAATTTCATGCCCTTTACCAGAAGTTTCTCGTCGTCCACTACTAAAATCTTTGCCATGTTGTCTCCTTCAAAACCAATTTTCCGATCCATCTTCCGCGCCGTCCCCGGCGCAATGTTCTTCCAAACTTTTCGCGGCCCGTCAGTCCCCGGGGATCTCCCCCACGGTGATGCGGTCTGCCATGGCCGCCAGCTTTCCCTCGCCGATGCCCTGAACGTTCCGGATGTCCTCCACGGCGGCGAAGGGTCCGTGCTCCGCTCGGTACGCCACGATCCGCTCCGCCAGCACCTCTCCGATGCCCGGCAGCGCCGTCAACTCCTCCGCTCCGGCGGTGTTGATGTTCAGCTTCTCCGTCTCCGGGGACGGTTCCTCCGGTGCTTCCTCCGCCGGGACGGCCGTTCCGGACGGCTCGTCCGTTCCCACGGTGACGCGGTCCGCCGCGGCCGCCAGCTTTCCCTCGCCGATGCCCGGGACGTTCTGAATGTCCTCCACGGCGGCGAAGGGGCCGTGCTCCTCACGGTACGCCACGATCCGCTCCGCCAGCACCTCTCCGATGCCCGGCAGCGCCGTCAGCTCCGCCGCTCCGGCGGTGTTGATGTTCAGCTTTCCGGCCGGCTCCGCCGGGGCCGCTTCTTCCGTCAGGACGGCGCTGTCCGTCTCCCGGCCCGTCTCCGCGGATACCGGGGCCTCCCGGTCCGTCCGGATGGTGACGCCCTCCGGCGTCTTCCAGGCCGCGGTCAGTCCCTCCAGCAGAAACAGGAAGATCGCCGCGGCGGACAGGAGAAGGATCTCTGTTCTGAAAACAATTCCCTTCACGTCCGCTTGCACTCCCCGGCTGAATTTGTTATACTGAGTCATATGACCGAAATCGACCACTTTCCGCCCGTCTGAACAGGCCGGGAAGTTTACATGATTATAGCACAGATGGAGAGAGATGAACATGAGGACTCGCCGTTTTTTATCTGTTTTTTTTGTTCTGGTCCTGGTTTTGCAGCTTCTGGCCGTTTCCGCCCTGGCGGATGACAGCGGGCTCAAGGAAGTCGAGGACCCGGATATCCAGGCCAGGGCCGCCCTGCTGGTGGACGTGAACACGGACACCGTGCTCTACGACAAGAACATGGAGGAGGAGATGTATCCCGCCAGCCTCACCAAGATCATGACCGCCCTGCTGGTGCTGGAGGCGGTGGACCGGGGAGAGCTGTCCATGGACACGGAGATCACCGCCCCGGAGTCCGCCTTTGACGGACTGGACTCCGCCGGCTCCACCGCCAACATCAAGGCCGGTGAGATCCTGACGGTGGAGGAGCTGCTGACCTGCATGCTGGTGGTGTCCGCCAACGAGACCTGCAACATCCTGGCGGAGACGCTCTGCGGCTCCGTGGACGCCTTCGTGGACCGGATGAACCAGCGTGCCCAGGAGCTGGGCTGCCAGAACACCCATTTCGTCAACGCCACCGGCCTCCACGACCCCCAGCACTACACCTCCGCCTGGGATCTGTACCTCATCACCAAGGAGGCCCTGACCCATGAGGACTTCCTGACCATCTGCGACATGCGCCAGCCCGTCATCCCCGCCACCAACCTGTCGGCGGAGCGGACGCTCCACACCACCAACTCCCTGCTGGACGGCTGGCGGGCCCTGGGCTACCGCTACAAGTACGCCCACGGCGTCAAGACCGGCTCCACCTCCGATGCCGGACACTGTCTGGTGTCCACCGCCGAGAAGGGCGAGCTGCATCTGGTCAGCGTGGTGCTGGGGGCGGAGAAGGTCTCCCTTCCCACCGGCGGCAGCGACATCAAGAGCTTCTCCGAGACCAGACGCCTGTTTGAGTGGGGCTTCGACAACTTCTCCTATCAGACTATCCTGACCGCTGAGGAGATGCTGGCCTCCATGCCGGTGACCCTGTCGGAGATCGAATCCGTGGCCCTCCACTCCGTGGAGGACATCGTGGTGCTGATGCCCGACATCCTCTCCGCGGAGGATCTGACCCGCACCATCCGCTTCCGCTCCAAGAGCGTGGAGGCCCCCGTGTCCGCGGGGGACCAGCTGGCGGAGGTGGAGCTGTCCTACAACGGCACCGTCTACGCCACCGTGCCCCTGGCGGCCCTGGCGGACGTGGAGGCGTCCCGGTCCCTGGTGCTGAAGGCCCAGATCCGCGCCTTCTTCGACCGCACCGCCGTCAAGGTCATCTGCGTCATCGTCCTGGCGCTGATCGTCTTCCTGGTGGGCTGGAAGCTGACCATCGGCCGCCAGCGGTACCGCTACGGCAAGAACGTCCGCCGTCAGAAGAACTACCGGGGCCGCCGCAGAGGGCTGTGACTGTTCCCCCGTCCGGCGTACATACACAGAAAACGGAGGCCTTCCGGCCTCCGTTCAGCTTGTCGAAAAACCCTGCCTGAAGGAAAAGAGTCCTTTTTTGCAGGGGGAGTACGAGGGGGCGGGAGCCCCCTCGTATTGGATCGAATGCCTGCAAAAAGCCTGTGTCAGCAGGCGTTTGCGCCGCGCAGCGGCAGCTTTTCGGCCCGATGCGCGGGCAGAAAAGCGAGGCATTGTGAAGGCTGTTGAAAAAGTCCAATGGACTTTTTCGACAGCCTGAACGGAGGCCTTCCGACCTCCGTTTTTTTACGCCCGGCTCAGCGCCCGGAATTCATGCCGTAGCCCTGTTCCGCCAGCAGGCGGTTGCACTCCTGCCGGCGCTGGACGTCGTAGAACTCCACGAACTTCAGGGAGTAGTAGTCCGTGACGATATACCGGTCCCGGGCCTCCTGGTAGATGGTGATATAGTCGTTGCCCACGTCGAACAGGATGCCTTCCCAGGCCACCGTGTTCTGGGTGCCCACCAAAAACGTAGCCACTACGTAGCTCCCCACGTACCGGGACAGCATGGCCTTCCAGGACCCCAGATAGGCCTCCTCCCGGGAGGAGGGCGCATTGATGGCCTCCATGGACATGTTGTTCTTCATATCCGCCAGCTCCGGCGGCGTGACCACCGTGGGGCCGCTGATGGCGGTGTTCCGGTTCTGTCCGGCCATTCCGGTCATGCCGGTCATGCCCGCCGGACCGGTCATCTCCCCCACCTTCCTGCCCGGCTCCGTCCCCACCATGGCGGGATGGCGGCGCTCCGGCGGGGTGATCTCCGTGCTCCAGTCCTGCATCCGGGACATTCCCGGCGTATACGTATCCTGATACTGCACCATATTGACACCTCTCAAGTCTTGTAATAAGCATCTGTCGGGTTATAGAAACAATGATCGCCGATGCGGGTCTGCCAGTAGCCCACGTTGGACGGGAACTGGGACCGGCACGTGGGACCGAAGGGATTGTAGAACCAGAGGGATTCCGCCACGTCCGGCAGACGGTTCCCCGCGATGGCCCAGTCGGCGATGTCGTAGTGGATCTGTTCGGGACGCATATTGTAGATGTTCTGCGGGTTGTAGGCGCCGCGCTCTGTCTCGCTGGCGCAGACGAACTGGCCGGGCTGCATGATGATGTTCCGGATGCTGCCCTGGCCCACCCGGGCATACTCGCCGCCTCTGGCGTGGACCCGGTTCATCACCACGCCCGCCACCGCCTTCATGCCGTTTTCTCCCTCTCCGCCCGCCTCGCATTGGATCAGACGCGCCAGCAGCTCCCGGTCAGAATAAGCCATATCCATCACACTCCTGTCGCTGTTTCAGTGTATGCGCCGTCCCGGCGCCGCGTCACCACGGAAAAGCCCTGGCGCGAAATCGCGCCAGGGCTTTTCCATACTGAATGTCTCGATTTTGGACCGCTGTGCGGCGCAAACGCCTGCTGTTGCAGGCTTTTTGCAGACATTTGATCCCATTCGAGGCGGGCTTTGCCCCTTCGAACTCCCCCTGCTTTCCGGAGGTACCTTCCGTGAACGGTAAGTCTCCCGCGAGCCGGCTCCCTGCCGTACGGGAGCCGCTTACTGCGCCTGCTTCAGGATGTTCTCCAGACCCTGGGCCAGCTGGTCCGGGCAGGAGGTGGACTTGAAGCCGCACCGGATGCCCCGCAGACGCTGGATGGCGTCCTCGGCCTTCATCCCCTGCACCAGAGCGGAGATGCCCTGGAGATTGCCGCTGCATCCCCCCAGGACCTCCAATCTCTGAATGATATGCTGGTCGTCCAGCTCCACCCGCATCTGCTGGGAGCAGACGCCTCTGGGACGGAATTCGTATACCATGTCTCTGTCTCTCCTCTTTTGTATCGGTCTTCACCCGATGGAATTTTCATCGAGCATACCACATTTTTGTCCAAATGACAACCCCGGCCCTTGACAATATCGATATTCGATGATAAGCTGTAGCCAAAGCAATAACGATATTCGATATTCAGAGGGGAGGACGGCCATGGCCCGGGAGAAATTTCAGACCCTGACGGAGCAGATGTTCTACATTCTGCTGTGTCTCCAGTGGGAGTGCTGCGGCGCGGACATCATGGCCCGGGTGCGGGAGATGACGGCGGGCCGGGTGTCCGTGGGGCCGGGGACGCTGTACAATCTGCTGGAGAGCTTCCTGTCCGCCGGGATGATCCTGGAGACGAAGGTGGAGGGACGGAAGCGGAGCTATCTCATCACGGAGGCGGGCCAGGCGGCCCTGGAGGAGGAATACCGCCGTCTCCAGACCCTGGCGGCGGATTACCGGCGGTTCACGCCGGGAGGAGGTGCGGAATGAACAACCGGAAATATCAGTTCTCGCGGTTCTCGTTTTACGACTACGACGGCATCCGGGCCCATCTGGAGTCCCTGTCGGAGCAGGGCTGGGTAGTGGATAAGATCACCAACTTCCGCTGGCGCTATCGCCGGGTGGAGCCGAAGCGGCGGCATGTGGCCGTCACCTACTTTCCGGAGGCGTCGGACTTCAATCCCCGCCCCACGGAGGGACAGGAGACGTTCCTGGACCTGTGCGAAAACGCCGGGTGGCGTCTGGCGGCCCAGCGGGCCCAGATGCAGATCTTCTATTCCGAGGACCCGGAGCCGGTGCCCATGGACACGGACCCGGCGGCCCAGGTGGAGACCATCCACCGCTCCATGAAGAAGAACTTCCTCCCCGGCTCCGTGTTTGTGCTGATCCTGGCGGTGCTGGAATGCGGCTTCTGTCTCTGGCGGCTGTGGGACGATCCCGTGCGTCAGCTCTCCAGCGGTCCGGCGCTGTTTTCCCTTCTGTGCTGGCCGCTGCTGGCGGTGGGCCAGGGCGCGGAGCTGTGGGCCTATCTCCGCTGGCACCGCCGGGCGAAAGCGGCAGCGGAACAGGGGCTGTGGACGTCCAGTCCCGGCAGCCGCTCCCGGCTGTGGGCGTGGATGACGCTGGTCATAGTCTTTCTGCTGCTGGCGGTCTACGCCTCTGCCTCCCGGCAGACACTGGTCATCGGACTGACCGCCCTGGTGATGGTGACCCTCATTATTCTGCTGGTCAGCGGTCTCCGGGACGCTTTGCGGGGGCTGGGCACCCCCGCCGGGTTCAATCGGGCGGCGTCGGCGGTTCTGGCGGTGGTGCTGTCCTTCGCCGTCACCGCCGGTGGGGCGCTGCTGATCCTGAAGGGCGTCCGCAACGGCTGGCTGGAAGACCATGCCCCGGCGGAGACGTATCAGTACCACGGCATAACCTGGGAGGTGTACCACGACGATCTGCCCCTGACGGTGGAGGATCTGACGGACGTGGACTACGGCGGCTACTCCACGGAGCTGGACACGGCGTCCACGTTCCTGGTGACTCGCCGGACGGCCCGGCAGGAGGGCCGTCTGGACGGCCCCAACGTGCCGGAGCTGTGGTACACCGTCACGGACGTCCATTGGAAGCCGGTCTACGGGCTGTGCAGGCGCGGTCTGCTGCGGGAGTACGCCCAGTACAACGACCCGGACGTGCCGGAGTTCTGGAACGAATACCGGCCAACGGACGCCGCCCTCTGGGGCGCGCCGGAGGCCTACCGGCAGTACACCGGCGGCGAAGCCGAAAACCAGTTCCTGCTGTGTTACCCGGACCGGCTGGTGTCCATCCGGTTTCTGGGAAACTGGGAGCCCACGGCGGAACAGATGGCAGCGGTGGGGGAAAAGCTGAGCGGCGCGTAACGGCGCCCGCACATAAAAAAGGCGGTGAGAGGCTCTTTGTCCTCTCACCGTTTTCATACATCACGCGCTGGGATTTCTCCGATCTTCCAGCAGGAGCTTGTCGGCGATCATTGCGATAAATTCAGAATTGGTGGGTTTGCCCTTGGTGTTGGATACGGTGTACCCGAAGAACCGCTGCAGCGTCTCCAGGTCGCCCCGGTCCCACGCCACCTCAATGGCGTGGCGGATGGCCCGTTCCACACGGGATGCGGTGGTGCCGAACCGCTTTGCCACTTCCGGATACAGCACCTTGGTAACAGCGTTGATCACATCCATATCTTCCACGGTGATGATGATGGCCTCCCGCAGATACTGATAGCCTTTGATGTGGGCGGGGACGCCGATCTCATGAATAATATTGGTAACGCGGTTTTTCAGCTCCGCCGAGTGATCCATCGGCGCAGCAGCGGCAGCAGGCGCAACAGCCAGCCGCATCCGGTCCAGCAGGGCGTTGACCTCACAGGGCTTTGATACAAAGTAATAAGCCCCCGCCCTCATGGCCTCCGATACGGTCTTGTCGCTGTAGAGCGCCGAGAGGAAAATGACCTTTGGGCGGTCCTTCTCCGGCAGACGCCGCAGAAGCGTCATACCGTCCAGACCCGGCAGCACGATGTCCATCAGGATCAAATCCGGCGACTGCTCCTCCGCAAGGCGCAGTGCCTCCGCCCCGTCTCCCACGGAGCCAATGACCGCAAACTCGTCTGTTCTCTCTATGGCCTCCTGAAGAAGTCTCCGGAATTCCTCGCTGGCATCCGCCAGCAGGACCTTACTCCTTTTCTCCATAGTTTCCCTGGCTTTCCTAATAAAATTTGCAAGAGTTAATTTTGACGGATTAATGAAGCTTCACATCACGTTATCTATAAAATATCATAATCGGACACGATTTTCAACCTTTATTTGTTATTTTTTTCCATAAAATTTCTGCTAAAATTTCTACTTTTTGTGCTTTTTCCCCCTATTTTTGCTGAAGACTTGCTTTTTTTATTGAAATCGCTAAACTAAAGTACAGAAATCAATGGAAGGGAGTGCGCATTTTGTGCTGTGTGGAGCTGACGGAAGCCGTCCGGGCCTTCCGTCCATGGAATGAACAGGAGGCGCGGGACCGTGAGGAGCTGCTGCGCCGTCTGGAGAGCGGCGAGGCGCTGCTGACCCGTGAGAACGCCGCCGCCCATCTGACGGCGTCGGCCTGGGTGGTGAATCCCCGGCGTGACCGGGTGCTGATGGCCTGGCACAATCTCTACGGCTCCTGGGCCTGGCTGGGCGGTCACGCCGACGGCGATCCGGATCTGGCGGCGGTGGCCCTGCGGGAGGTCCGGGAGGAGAGCGGCGCGGAGCGGGTGCGGCTGCTGTCGCCGGATATCTTCTCCCTGGAGATCCTGACGGTGGACGGCCACGAGAAGCGGGGCGTCTACGTCTCGTCCCATCTGCATCTGAACGTCACCTATCTGGTGGAGGCGGACGACGATCAGCCCCTGCGGTGCAAGCCCGACGAGAACAGCCGGGTGGGCTGGTTTCCGCCGGAGGACGCCGTGGCGGCGTCCACGGAGCCCTGGTTCCGGGAGCGGATCTACAAAAAGCTCAACGCCAAACTGGCTGCCCTGTCCGGACGGTGAGCGGAAAAACCGGCTTCCGCGGGTATGCGGCAGCCGGTTTGCTCTCTTTCGTGAATTCCGCGAAAGCGGAGCAAATCGAAGGAAAAGCGATTATTGGGGAATGAGAGCGGGAAACGTGCGATGATGATTTTCGAGCGGCACGCAAATTTGAAGCATTAATTTGACAGCAGGCGTTTCTGGGCAACAGGGTACTATGTCAGCACAGCAGGCATCCAGGAGAAAGCTCTGAGGAAACACATACAAGGACAAGAGAAACAGGATCAGATGATGGATAAGATCAGCACCGAGGAATACAAAAACCTTTTAAGTATCAAGCGAGGTAATCCATCCACAATGGCTTGAACGCAGTGAAAGCCAGCGCCGTTCAGGCGCTGGCTTCACTATGCCCTTTTAGGGCTTTTTCAAGACACTCGTTTCACCCGTGGTCTTGACAGATGAAAGGGAACTCAGGCCAGGAAGCCCTTCAGGATGCAGTCCTCGGCCTCCTCCTCCGTCAGACCCAGGGTCTCCAGCTTCAGCAGCTGGTCGCCGGCGATCTTGCCGATGGCGGCCTCGTGGATCAGCTGGGCCTCGGTGCAGTTGGCGGCGATCTCCGGCACGGACTGGATGCGGGCATTGCCCATGATGATGGAATCGCACTGGACGTGGCCGAAGCACTTGGCGTTGCCCACCACGCAGGGCTTGAACACCTGGGAGGAGTCATCCTGGGCCACGGAGCGGGAGATGACCCGGCCCTTGGCGTCCTCGCCGTTCAGCTCGATGACCATGTCGCTCTCTGCGATCTGGTCTCCGTGGGTCAGCAGACGCTCCGTCACCACGGCCTCCGCGCCCTTGCCGCAGACCAGCTTCGTGTATCGCTTGGTGGAGTCGATGCCCCGCAGCTGGACGGTGTCCATCTGCATGGACGCGCCCTCCTCCAGATAGACGATGGTCTGGGGGTTCATGATCTTGCCGCCTTTGCCGTCGCCCTCGCCGTAGTGCTTCTCGGAGTAGTGGACGTGGGAGTTCTTGCCGATATAGAAGGTGTGGACGCCGTCATGGCGGGAGTCCTCGCCGCCGCAGTTGTGGATGCCGCAGCCCGCCACGATGTCCACGTCGCAGTTCTCGCCGATATAGAAGTCGTTGTACACCATCTCCGAGATGCCGGGCTTGGTGATGATGACGGGGATGTGGCAGGTCTCGCCCTTCGTCCCGTCCTTGACGCGGATGTCGATGCCCTGCTTGTCGGTCTTGCCGGTGATCTCAATGTGCTCCGTGGACTGGCGGCCGTCGCAGCCGCAGTCCTTGCGGATGTTGAACGCCCCCACGGGCTTGCCCACCAGATCCGCGATCTTTTCCAGTAGATCCCGGTCCACCTGTGTGTCCATCATACGCGGTCACCTCCTCTGGTCAGCACCGGGCAGGCCCCGGTGGTATCGGACAGGATTTTCGGCAGGATCTCGTCCGCCGCGCCCCGGTGCTGGATGGCCCCGGCGCCGATGACCACCACCTCGTCCGCCAGGGAGATGATGCGCTCCTGGTGGGAAATGATGATCATGGTGGCCTTGCCCTGGCGGTGGATCTGCTCAAAGGTCTCCGTCAGCCGGGCGAAGCTCCACAGGTCGATGCCCGCCTCTGGCTCGTCAAAGATCATTAAATCGGCATTTCTGGCCAGGATACTGGCAATCTCAATGCGCTTCACCTCGCCGCCGGACAGGGAGACGTCCACCTCCCGGTCCAGATAGTCGTTGGCGCACAGGCCCACCTTGGTCAGGTACTGGCAGCACCGGTCCTTGGACAGCTTGCCGTCCCCGGAGGCGATGGTCAGCAGCTTGCGGACCGTGATGCCCTTGAACCGGGGGGGCTGCTGGAAGCCGTAGCTGATGCCGCGCCTAGCCCGTTCGGTGATGGTGAGGCCGGTGATGTCCTCGCCGTTCCACAGGATCTGTCCGCCGGTGGGCTGCACCAGACCCATGATGATCTTGGCCAGGGTGGTCTTGCCGCCGCCGTTGGGGCCGGTGAAGACCATGAGCTTGCGGTCGGGGATGGTCAGGGAAATATCATTCAGGATACCCAGCGTGCCGCCCTCCTCCTGGACGGTGTAGCTGATATGCTTCAATTCCAGCATAAACTTCAGGTTCCTCCTTTGTCGAAATATGCTGCAACTTATTCAATATAGCAGAGCGCCGGGGAAAAAGCAAGATACGGAAGGGCCTCCCGGCGGAGAAAAATCCTATTCTCCGGCGGAGAATCGGGTTTTTCTCAATTTTACCAGAAAGCCGGATTTTATGCTGTGACATTTGCACCAGTCACCAGCGGAACGGGGCGGGCATACCCTGTCGTAAAGGAGGCTGTTGTTATGGAGCAAGACATGAAGAGCACGGCGGCCGCTGTGCCGTACGACTACCGGCAGTACGACCAGATATGGCAGCGGGTGTCGCCCAGCCTGAACCCCTATCCCGGCATGGAGGCCCCGGCGGAGGGGACCGGCGGCGCCGCACCGTCCGTATCCCGGACCGCGCCGTCCGTCCCCCAGACCCCGGCGGCGGTGCGGGCGGAGGAGAATCTGCCCGGCGCGGCGGCCAATCCCTGCTGCATGGGCTCCGCGGCCATGGACGATCTGGCGGTGGTGGAGGGCTTCATCGAGGGCGAGCTGGCGGATCAGCGGTACTATCTGGCCTTCTCCCGGCAGGCCCCCGTCTCCGCCCGGCAGCTGCTGCGGAGCATCGCCCAGGACGAGGGAGGCCACGCCCGGCGGCTGATGGCGGTGTACTATCTCATCACGGGCCGGTGCTACCGTCCCAGCGTCAGCTGCGACCGGGTGTATATCGGGGCCTGGTGTCCGGCCCTGCGGGAGCGGTACCATGAGGAGGCCTGCGGCTGGATGAACTACATCCGGGCGGCGGAGGGCACCACGGACCCGTGTTTGCAGAAGACCTTCACGGAGCTGGCGGCGGATGAGCTGCGCCACGCCGACGCCATGCGGGAGCTGCTGGAGCGGTCCATTGCCGGGACTTGCGGGAGCCGGTGAATGGGTGTATAATCCTGGCTGAGCGAACAATTTTTTTACAAAGGAGACGTTTCCATGAAAGAGTGCATCACAAGAGACGCGGCCCTGGCGCTGCTGCGGAAGTACAACGCGGAACCCTTCCACATCCTCCACGGCCTGACGGTGGAGGGCGCCATGCGCTGGTACGCCAACGAACTGGGCTACGGCGAGGACGCGGACTTCTGGGCCACCGTGGGCCTGCTCCACGACATCGACTTTGAACAGTGGCCGGACCAGCACTGTCAGAAGGCCCCGGAGCTGCTGCGGGAGGGCGGCTGCTCCGAGGAGTTCATCCACGCCGTCTGCTCCCACGGCTACGGCCTGTGCTGCGACATCGAACCCACCCATGAGATGGAGAAGGTGCTGTTCGCCGCCGACGAGCTGACGGGTCTCATCGGCGCCGCCGCCAAGATGCGGCCCAGCAAGTCCGTCTCCGACATGGAGGTCAGCTCCCTGAAGAAGAAGTTCAAGGACAAGAAGTTCGCCGCCGGCTGCTCCCGGGATGTCATCAAGGAGGGCGCCGAGCGCCTGGGCTGGCCCCTGGAGGAGCTGATGGAGAAGACCATTCTGGCCATGCGCTCCTGCGAGGAGGGCGTCAACGCCGAGCTGGCGGCCATGGGGCTGTAAGGCGGGATACCGCATAGAGCGAAACGAAAAAACGAGGGCCGGACGGATGTCCGGCCCTCGTTCCAGGCTGTCGAAAAAGTCCATAGACTTTTCCGACAGCCTGCCTAATGTCTCGATTTTCGGACCGCGCAGCGGACCGAAAATCTGCCGCTGCGCGGCGCAAACGCCTGCTAACGCAGGCTTTTTGCAGACATTCGATTCCATACGAAGGGGCTCCCGCCCCCTCGTACTCCCCCTGCAAAAAAGAACCTCTTTCCTTCAAACAGGGGATTTTCGACAGGCTGAAACGAGGGCCGGACGGATGTCCGGCCCTCGTTCTGCAATTTAAGCTCACTCCATGGAGATAATATAGTAGTACACGGGCTGTCCGCCGGAGAGAACGGAGATCTCCGCGTCGGGGCAGGCGCTCTCGAACCGCTTGCCCGCGGCCTGGGCATCCTCCTCGCTGACGTCCTCGCCGAAGTACAGGGAGATGAAGGACGCGGAGCGCTCCACGGCGTCCGCCGCCAGCTTGTCCAGCAGCACGTCCAGACTGCCGTCGGTGCCGAACAGCTTGCCCTCCTCCAGGGCCAGATAGTCCCCGGCCTTGATGTCGAAGCCGTCGAAGTCGGAATCCCGGGCGGCGTAGGTGATCTGGGCGGTGGTGACGCTGGACAGGCTCTCCGTCATGGCGGCGGTGATGCTCTCGGCGTCCGGGGCGTCGAAGTCGGCGTTCATCATGGCGGTGATGCCCTGGGGCACGGTCTTGGTGGGGATGACCACCACGTGCTTCTCCGTCAGGGCGTCGGCCTGCTGGGCGGCCATGATGATGTTGCCGTTGTTGGGCAGGACGAACACCGTCTCGGCGGGGATGGCCTCCACCCCCTGGAGAATGCTCTCCGTGGAGGGGTTCATGGTCTGTCCGCCGGACACCACGCCGTCACAGCCCAGATCACGGAACAGGGCGGCCAGACCCTCGCCGGCGCAGACGGCCAGGAAGCCATAGGGCTTCTCCGGCGCGGCGGGCACGGGGGCCGCTTCCTCCGCGGCCTCGCTCTCCTCCAACTGAGACTCGATTTCGTCCAGATCGTCGGTGCTCTGGGCCTTCCGGCCCGCCGCCAGATCCTCTGCCTGGGTGCGCATGTTCTCGATCTTGGCCAGCTCCAGAGTGCCGTATTTCTGGGATTCCGTCAGGGCGCTGCCGGGGATGTTGGTGTGGACGTGGACCTTGAAGGCCTCGTCGTCCTCGCCGATGACCAGGCTGTCGCCGATGCTGTTCAGGTATGTCCGCAGGGGTTCCAGGGAGACGTCCGGCGCGGACTTCCGCACGATAAACACGGTGTCAAAGGCGAAGGTGATCTCCTCGGCGGACAGGGCGCCGAAGTCGGCCTTCTCCTTCTGGGGGGCGGCTTCCGCCTCGTCTCCGGCGGGCATGGGCTCGCCACACAGCTCCGCCAGCATGCCCTCCAGGATCACCAGGAAGCCCTTGCCGCCGGCGTCCACCACGCCGGCCTTCTTCAGCACGGGATTCATCTCAATGGTCTGATCCAGGGCAATGCGGCCCTCCTCGATGGCGGCGGCGAGGACCTGCTCCACATCTGTCTCACCGGCGGCCACGGTGTCCACGGCCCGCTTGGCGGCCAGACGGGACACCGTCAGCACGGTGCCCTCGGCGGGCTTCATGACGGCCTTGTAGGCGGAGGAGACGCCCTCCTGCATGGCGGCGGCGAACTCGGCGGCGGTGGCCTCGGTCCGGCCCTTCAGCCCCTTGGAGATGCCCCGGAACAGCAGGGACAGGATGACGCCGGAGTTGCCCCGGGCGCCCCGCAGCAGGGCGCTGGCGGTGATGGACGCCGCCTGGTCGATGGTGGTGGGCTGGGACTTCCGCAGTTCCGTCACGGCGGTGCCGATGGTCATGGACATGTTGGTGCCGGTGTCGCCGTCGGGGACGGGGAACACGTTGAGGTCATTGATGGCCTGCTTCTGAGCCGTGATGCAGGCGGCGCCGTGCAGCACCATCTGCTTGAACTGGGCGCCGGTAATCTGTTCGTTCATTGGTTGACAGCCTCCTTACAGGGTCATGGAATCCACGTAGACGTCTACGTTCTTCACTTCGACGCCGGTGTTTTTGGTGACCACGTACCGCACCTCGTTCATGATGGACGAGCAGACAGCGGGGAGGTTGACACCGTTCTCCACAATGATGTGGAGCTCAATGGAAATGGTATTGTCTTCGTGATAGGTGATGCTGACGCCCTTGCTCATGGCCTCGCGGCGCAGCAGATGGACCAGTCCGTCGGTCATGGAGCGGTAGGCCATGCCCTTGACGCCGAAGCAGTTGGTGGCGGCCATGCCCGTGATGTTGGAAAACACGGCGCTGCTGACGGAGATATCGCCCTGATCGGACTTGAATTGGATCATAGAGAACATCCTCTCTTTTCTCAGTGATGGGATGGAACGGGAAAATGTCTCCCTGCGGGAGCAGTTCATACTTAATCGTTATTATATACGATTTTCCCCAAAAGCACAAGCCCAAAACGGCACGTTTCCGGCGCTTTCCGGTCCGGCGGCTTCCGGCGGAGGGGGTGTCGCTGCCGGAAATTCTGAAATTCTGCATCTTTCTATTGAAAAAACGGGGCGGGTGCCGTAAAATAAACTGACGATTCCATGCGTCGGGACGGGACAGGCGTTCCCCCGGCGGCAAAAAAGGAGAACAACCATGAGAGTGATCACCGGAAGCGCACGGGGCCGCCGGCTGAAAGAGCTGGAGGGTCTGGAGACCCGTCCCACCACCGACCGGGTGAAGGAGGGCCTGTTCAGCGCCCTCCAGTTTGATATCGAGGGGCGGCGGGTGCTGGACCTGTTCGCCGGAACGGGACAGTTGGGCATCGAGGCCCTGTCCCGGGGCGCGGCCCGGTGCGTGTTCGTGGACCAGCGGACCGACGCGGTGAACTGCATCCGGGAGAACCTGCGGCTGACGGGACTGGCCGACCGGGCCCAGGTGGTGTCCGGGGAGTCCATGGCCTACCTCGGCGCCCTGCGGGAGAAATTCGACATCATCTTTCTGGACCCGCCCTACGCGGCGGGACTGCTGGAGCCGGCCCTGGCCCATATCGCCCGCCACGATCTGCTGAATCCCCACGGCATCCTGGCGGCGGAGTGTCCGGCGGACAGGGCGCTGCCCGCCCTGGCGCCGCCCTACGGCATCTACCGGACTTACCGGTACGGAAAGATCGGCCTGACCATCTACCACCGGTCGGGCGAGGAGAGAAGCGAGGAGACCGGCCAATGAGAACTGCGATCTGCTCAGGGTCCTTTGACCCCATCACCCTGGGCCATTTGGATATCATCCGCCGGGCCGCCGGCTGCTTTGACAAGGTCTTCGTCTGCGTCAGCCCCAACGCGGAGAAGCGGGACCAGATGTTCACCCCGGAACAGAAGCTGGCGCTGGTGCGGGCCGCCGTGGCGGAGCTGCCCAACGTGGAGGCGGAGCTGTTCAACGGCCTGCTGGCGGATTTCGCCGCCCAGCACGGGGCCGGGGTCATCGTCCGGGGCGTCCGGAACACCAGCGACTTTGACCTGGAGTACCAGATGGCCCTCATCAACAAAGGCATCCGGGGAGACCTGGAGACGGTGTTCTTCCCCGCCGCCGCGGAGTATCAGCACTTCAGCTCCTCCATGGCCCGGGAGATGATCCGCTACCATCAGCCCCTGGAAAAATATCTGCCCGGGGAGATCCTCCCCCTGGTGCGGGAAATGAGAAAGGAAGGGAACACCCATGAGCAGCGCTGATGTGAACAGCCTGATCGATATGCTGTACGAGAAGATCGAGGACGCCCGCTCGCCAGCCCTGAAGCCCAATATGAGCATGGTGGACCGGGACGAGATGCTGGAGCTGCTGGACGAGCTGCGCAGCCAGCTGCCCGTGGAGATCAAGCGGGCCCAGGAGCTGCTGGCCGCCCGGGAGAAATTCGTGGAGGACGCCAAGCGGGACGTGGACCGCATGATGCGTCAGGCGGAGCTGGAGGCCAAGTCCAAGGTCTCTGAGAGCGAGGTCATGGCCGCCGCCAAGGAGCGCAGCCGTCAGATCATCGCCCACGCCGAGGACCGCACCCGCCAGATGTATCAGGTGTGCAACGAGTACACCGAGGACGCCCTGGCCCGGACGGAGGAGGCCATCCAGATGGCCCTGGACGAGGTGAAGCAGTCCCGCATCCGGTTCCGCTCCACCTCCGCCGCCAAGCTCCAGGAGCAGCGGGCCAAACTCCAGGAGGAACAGGCCGCCAAGGCCAGTGGGAAATCTGACGAGGGACAGGCCTGAAATTTCGTAAAAAACGACGAATACCATCTGACAGTTTTTTACAAGAAACTACATATAGCGACAAAAACGAAAAAATTGCCGTCCGGCACAATATCTTGTGCCGGACGGCTTTTTGTTTTTATGGAAACCAGCAAAAACCGACTCGAACATTTGTTTTAAAATGTGGAAAATCAGGAAAAACTGTGGAAAACCAGCTGTTTTGCCTGAGTTCCTGTCGCAAAAAAAGCCTTGCAATCCACGGGATTTTTGCTTATACTTTGAAAGTGAGGTGGGGGAAAGTGGTGATTTGTGCCATGAAAGGGATGAATAATCCCATCCCCGCCCTGAAACGCCGAAAAAGTGGGAGGGGATGGCCATGGCGCGGCTGCTGGGAAAGTCCAACAACAGCATCGACACCAAGGGCCGCATCGTCATCCCCGCCGCCATGCGGGAGGCGCTGGGCGCCACGTTTTACATCACCATCGGCGCCCTGAACTGCCTGACCATCTACCCCGAGGCCAAGTGGGAGCAGATCTCCCAGGCCATGGACGAGCTGCCCTACACCGAGGCGGAGCCGCTGAGCCTGCTGTACGCCAACGCGGTGCAGTGCGAGCCGGACGCCCAGGGGCGCATCCTGATCCCCGCCACCCTCCGCTCCTACGCGGGGCTGAAGAAGAACGCCACCATCGTGGGAAAGAACACCTTCGCCGAGATCTGGGACGAGAAGACCTGGGCGGACCGGGAGGCCCAGCTGCTGTCCCAGGGCAACATGGCGGCCGCCATGGACGCGCTGGCCCGGTGCCGCCGGGAACGGAGCTGAGCCGATGGACAAGCCGATGGAGTACGGGCACAAGCCCGTTTTGCTGGAGGAGTGCCTCCGGGGACTGAACATCCGGCCGGAGGGCGTCTACGTGGACGGCACTCTGGGCCGGGCGGGCCACTCCCGGGAGATCGTGAAGCGGCTCACCACCGGGCGGCTCATCGCCATTGACCGGGATCAGGCGGCCATCGACGCCGCCGGGGAGCTGCTGGCCCCCTGGAAGGACCGGGTGACCCTGGTCCACAGCAATTTCGACCGCCTGGGGGGCATTTTGGACGAGCTGGGCGTGTCCGGCGCCGACGGGATGCTGTTCGACCTGGGCGTCTCCTCGCCCCAGCTGGACGATCCGTCCAGAGGGTTTTCCTACATGCACGACGCGCCCCTGGACATGCGGATGGACGACACCGCTCCGCTGACCGCCAGAGACGTGGTGAATACCTGGAGCTATGAGGAGCTGCGCCGCATCCTGTTCGACTACGGCGAGGAGCGGTACGCCCCCGCCATCGCCAAGGCCATCGTGAAGTGCCGGGAGACGGCGCCCATCGAGACGACGTTCGAACTGGTGGACGTCATCCGCAGCGCCATGCCGGCGGCGGCCCTGCGGGAGAAGCAGCACCCCGCCAAGCGCAGCTTTCAGGCCGTCCGCATCGCCGTCAACGGGGAGCTGGACGCCCTGGCCGCCATGCTGGAGACGGCGGCGGACAAGCTGAATCCCGGCGGCCGTCTGGCGGTGATCACCTTCCACTCCCTGGAGGACCGGATGGTGAAGAAAGCCTTCCAGAAACTGGCCTCCGGCTGCACCTGCCCGCCGGAATTCCCGGTGTGCGTCTGTGGAAAGAAGCCCAAGGTCCGTCTGGTGAACCGGAAGCCCATCGTCTCCGGACCGGCGGAGCTGGAGGAAAATCCCCGGGCCAGAAGCGCCAAGCTGCGGGTGGCGGAGAAGTGCGACCCGTTTGATCTATAAGTATCTATAAGTTTTACGGAAGAAGTTTTGAGTTTTTCGGCGCCTGCCCCGAGGGGACAGGCCCTGTACGGAAGATGGAAGGGGAAGGAAGATATGGCATCGGCAGCACAGGATATGCGCCATTATTCCGGCGGCGTATACGGCAACCTGGCCTATGGCCTGGAGCGGGAGCTTCGGGAGAAAGAATTGCAGCACGCCGGGGAAGTCCGCCGGGAACGGACCGTCCCCAAGACGGAGACCAAGGTACGCAGCCTTCCCCGGGTCCGGGTGCGGGAACGGGAGCGGGTGTCCCTGCTCTCCGTGGCGGGGTGCTTCGCCGTGGCAGTGATGGCGGTGATGGTGCTGTTCAGCTATGTGCAGCTCACCGCCCTGTCCTCCGATGTAGTGGACCTGCGGAGCCAGCTGTCCACCCTGGAGTCGGACCATGTGCAGCTCACCGCCAAGTACCAGCAGATGTACGACCTGAGCACCGTCAAGGAGGTGGCTGTGCAGGCGGGCATGTCCAAGCCCGGCAGCAGCCAGATCTACTACGTGGATCTCTCCGACGGCGACAGCGCCGTGGTCTATCAGAAAGAGGACCCGGGCATCCTGACGAAGATCGCCGCCGCCGTCCGGCATAGCGCCGCGTCGGTGAAGGAATATTTTGGCTGAGTGCCGTCATAAGGATTGAAGCGGGAGAGAAAGCCCGGCGTCCCGTCCGCCACACGGTAAAAAGCCTGCTGCGGCAGGCTTTTCCCAACTCCTGGAGCCGCGGGGAGCGGCCCTGACGGGAGCTTCGCGGACAGCGGGAGCGCCGGGGAAGCAGGAGGGAGTAAGGAGATAGCTGTCTTCTTACTCCCGTTTGATGTTTCAGCACGCCTGTCCGCAGGCGCACATGGCCGCGGCAGGCGGCGGAAAAGGAGCGTATCCATGGCAGAGCGGCAGAGACGAAAGAGCGACGCGGCCCGGCGGGCCAATCAGGTCATCCGGAGCAGGACGCTGCTGCTGATGCTGATCTTCGGCGTGGGGACCTTCGCGGCCCTGTTCATCCGGCTGTACATTTTGCAGATCCGGGATCATGAGGACTTGCAGGAGCAGGCCGTGCTCCAGCAGACCCGCACCTCCGTGGTGACGGCCTCCCGGGGCACCATTTATGACCGCAACGGCAACGCCCTGGCCCTGTCCGCCTCGGCGGAGACGGTGGAGATCAACCCCCGGGACATCGCCAACTTCGTGAAGGAGCAGGAGAAGTCCCAGGAGGAGGCGGCGGCAGCCGCCGCCGAGAAGGGGGATGTCTATACGCCGGAGCCCATTCTGGATCAGGCATACATTGCCCGGGGCCTCAGCCGCATCCTGGACGTGGAGGAGGAGACCATCCTGAAGCTGATGGCCAAGACCAACACGGGCTATCAGTACATCAAGAAAAAGGTGGAGCAGGACACGGCGGATGAGGTCCGCCGCTTTATCAACGGGGAGATCGACGATGCGGGCAACGAGTTGACCATGGTCAACGACGCGGGCAAGACCGTTCTGAAGTCCAATCCGAGGAAGAGCCCCAAAAAGATCCACGGCGTCTATCTGGACCCGGACTCCAAACGGTACTATCCCTATCACTCCCTGGCGGCCAACGTCATCGGCTTTGTCAACGCCGACAACCAGGGCGCCTATGGCCTGGAGGCCAAGTACGACGACGTGCTCCAGGGCACCTCCGGCCTGACGGTCACCGCCAAGACCAACACCGGCAAGGATATGCTCTACCAGTATGAGCAGTACTACGACGCCGAAAACGGCAGCAGCCTGGTGCTGACCCTGGACAGCAACGTCCAGTACTATCTGGAAAAGGGCATCGAGACCCTGGTGGAGAAGTTCAACGCCAAGAACGGCGCCGCCGGCATCGTCATGGACCCCAAGTCCGGCGCCATCCTGGCCATGGCCGGCAGCCCCACCTTTGATCTGGAGGACCCCAGCACCATCTACGATTCCAAGCTCCAGGCCAAACTGGACGCGGAGTTGGCGGACATTGAGAGCAAAAAGAGCACCTATGAGAGCGAGGAGGCCTACGAGGCGGCGGTGGCCGCGGCCTACAGCAGCGCCCGGGGCACCCAGTGGCGCAACCGCTGCATCTCCGACACCTACGAGCCCGGCTCCACCTTCAAGCCCGTCACTCTGGCCACGGCGCTGGAGGAGGGGCTGGTGACCATGAACAGCACCTTCAGCTGCGGCGGCTCCATCATGGTCCCCGGCTGGCCCAAGCCCATCCGCTGCTCCCGGGCCGCCGGACACGGCACCCAGGACCTGAAGACCGCCACCGCCAACTCCTGCAACCCGGCCTTCATCACCATCGGTCTGAAGATCGGCACCAAGACCTATTATCAGTACCTCAAGTCCTTCGGCTTCATGGAGAAGACCGGCGTGGACCTGCCCGCCGAGTCCCCCAAGGGCATCTTCGCCGACGAGAAGACCTTCAACTCCAACGTGGTCTCTCTGGCGTCCTACGCCTTTGGCCAGACCTTCAACATCACGCCGCTCCAGCTGATCCGGGCCCAGGCGGCCTGCATCAACGGCGGCTATCTGTACACCCCCTATCTGGTGGAGCAGATCGTGGACGACGACGGCAACGTGCTCCAGGAACACGACAGCGCCCCCGTCCGGCAGGTCATCAGCCAGGAGACCTCTGAAAAGGTCCGGGAGTGCCTGGAGTACGTGGTCCACGTGGGCTCCGGCAAGAACGGCCAGGTGGTGGGCTACACCGTGGGCGGCAAGACCGGCACCGCCGACAAGACCGGCTCCGCCACGGAGAGCAATCCCAAGGGCGACCTGGTGGTGTCCTTCATGTGCTTTGCCCCGGTGGAGGATCCCCAGGTCATCATGCTGATCACTCTGGACACCCCCGACCGCTACACCGGCACCTATCCCTCCGGCGGCCAGATGGTGGCCCCCGTGGCCAGCTCCATCATGAGCGAGATCCTGCCCTATCTGGGCGTCCAGCCGGACTACTCCAGCGACAGCGCCGTGAACGACGCCACCGTGCCCAACTGCGTGGACCTGACGCTGGAGGAGGCCAAGACCAAGCTCACCAACGCCGGCTTCTCCTGGTGCACTGTGGGCAGCGGCGACACCGTCACCGACCAGACCCCCGTGGGCGGCAACATCGTCCCCAACGACGCCAGCATCATCCTCTATCTGGGCGAACAGAAGCCCGACACCCCCAGCGTGGTCCCCAATGTGGTGGGCAAGACCGCGGCGGAGGCCAACAAGGCCCTCACCGACGCGGGACTCATCATGAAGGTGGCGGGCAACACCGCCACCTCCTCCGGCAACGTCTACGCCATCACCCAGGATAAGGCCCCTGACTCGGAGCTGGAGCCCGGCAGCGTGGTGAAGGTCCAGTTCGGCGCCCAGGCCTCGGAGGCGGACTGACGCGGCAGCACTTTCTGCATGGTTTCCGGCACAAAACGCTGTATACTTCCCGGCGGCGTCTGACTATAATACCACCGGCGAAAATATCACCGGCGAAGCCTGCCGGGACCATGCACAAAATCAGAGAAAAAGGGGCGTTTACCCATGAAATTACAGGAACTCCTCCGCGATATTCCCACCCTGACCGTCCATGCCGCCGGGGATCTGGACATCACCGATATCAGCTATGACTCCCGGAAGACCGTCCCGGGAGGACTGTTCGTGGCCATCAGCGGCTACACCGTGGACGGCCACGCCTATATCTCCAAGGCCGTTGAAAACGGCGCGGCCTGCGTGGTGTGCGAGCGGCCTCCGGAGATCGACGTGCCCTACGTCCTGGTGGAGCACTCCCGGCGGGCGCTGGCTCTGCTGGGGGCCAACTGGTACGGCCGTCCGGCGGAGAAAATGGTCATGACCGCCGTCACCGGCACCAACGGCAAGACCTCCACCACGTATCTGCTGAAGGCGGTACTGGAGCAGGCCGCCGGGGCCAAGGTGGGCCTCATCGGCACCAATCAGAACATGATCGGCGACGAGGTGCTGCCCACGGAGCGCACCACGCCAGAGGGCTTCGAGCTCCACAAGCTGTTCCGGCAGATGCTGGACGCCGGCTGCACCCATGTGGTGATGGAGACCTCCTCCCACGCCCTGTTCGAGGGCCGGGTCCACGGCATCACCTTTGCAGTGGGCATCTTCACCAATCTGACCCAGGACCACCTGGACTTCCACGTCACCATGGAGAACTACTGCGACGCCAAGGCCGTCCTGTTCCAAAACTGCAAGGCGGGCGTGGTCAACGCCGACGATCCCTGGACGGAGCGACTGATGAAAGACGCCACCTGCCGCCGGTACACCTACGCGGAGCACGCGGCGGCGGACCTGCGGGCGGAGAACATCTCTCTGGGGGCGGACCACATCGCCTTCGACGCCGTGACATCATCGGAGCGGGTGCCCGTCCGGGTGAACATCCCCGGCGGCTTCATGGTCTACAACACCCTGGACGTTCTGGGGGCGGCCCTGCAGCTGGGCGTCTCCCTGGAGAAGAGCGCCGAGGTGCTGGCCCGGGTACCCCATGTGAAGGGCCGGGTGGAGGTGGTCCCCACCCCGGGGAAGGACTACACCATCCTCATCGACTACGCCCACAGCCCCGACAGTCTGGAGAACGTGCTGAAGTCCGTCAAGGGCTTCGCCAAGGGCCGGACGGTGGCGGTATTCGGCGCCGGCGGCGACCGGGATAAGACCAAGCGCCCCAAGATGGGAAAGATCGCCGCGGACATCGCGGACTTCGCCATTGTCACCTCCGACAATCCCCGGACGGAGGATCCGGACCAGATCATCCGGGAGATCGCGGCGGGCATGGAGGGCACGGCGACGCCCTACGTCACCATCACCGACCGGGTCCAGGCCATCCACTACGCCATGGACCACGCGGAGCGCGATGACGTCATCGTCCTCTGCGGCAAGGGCCACGAGACCTACCAGGAGGTGGGCCATGAGAAGCGCCACATGGATGAGCGGGAGATCGTGGCGGACTATCTGAACAAGTGACGCCCGGCGCGTCTGATACCGATACCAAAGGGCCGGAGAGTCCTCCGGCGAGAGAGAGGGAGAGAAACACATGCTGAATTTATCCGGCGGGATCACCGCGCTGCTGTTGGTGATGCTGGCCAGCTTCCTGCTGACGCTGGTCATTGGAAAATTCCTGATCCCGGAGCTGCGGAAGCTGAAGGCCGGTCAGGAGATCCGGGAGGACGGTCCCACCTGGCACAAGTCCAAGGCGGGAACGCCCACCATGGGCGGCATCATGTTCATTCTGGGCAGCGGCGCCGTCATGTTCGCGGCGGGCTGGGACGATATGCTGGAGGGCCGGTTCTCCCACCTGTATATCTATCTGTTCGCCCTGGTGTTCGGGGCCATCGGCTTCGTGGATGACTACCGCAAGGTGCGTCAGCACCAGAACGAGGGCCTCACCGCCAAACAGAAGTTCATTCTCCAGCTGGCGGCGGCGGTGGTGTTCCTGAGCCTCATGCGGTACGAGGGCTTTCTGACCAATGACCTCTACATTCCCTTCGCCAACGTGACCGTCGCGGTGAACTGGATCGTCTATCTGGTGTTCGCCGCCTTCGTCATCGTGGGCTGCGTCAACGCCGTGAACCTGACGGACGGCATCGACGGTCTGGCCTGCGGCGTCACCTTCGTGGTGATGGTGTTCTTCACCGCCGCCGGAGCCCTGTGGGATTCCGCGGGCTCCCTGGCATTGTTCCCGGCGGCGCTGGCCGGCGGTCTGGCCGCCTTCTTCGTCTACAACCACCATCCGGCAAAGGTCTTCATGGGCGACACCGGCAGTCTGTTCCTGGGCGGCGCGGTGGCGGCCCTGGCCTTCGCCATGGATATGCCGCTGGTGCTGATCCCCGTGGGCATCATATACATTGCGGAGACAATGTCCGATATTATACAGGTCGGATACTTTAAGGCCACCCACGGCAAGCGGTTTTTCAAGATGGCGCCGCTGCATCATCATCTGGAGCTGTCCGGCTGGAGCGAGGCGAAGCTGGTGACGGTGTTCTCCGGCATCACGCTGGTGTGCTGCGTGCTGGCGTGGCTGGGCATCCAGGGCAGAGCGTGAATAATTAGGAATGAGGAGTTAGGAATTAGGAATTAGTCCCGACTCCTGAATTCCTAATTGCAGAGGTGGGCGCCGGGAAGCCGGAGCATGTCCGCCCCCTGAATTCCTAATTCCTCATTCCTAATTCCTAATTCTCCGAAGGGGGGGCGAGCGAACGTGAAGCAGAAGCAGGCAAAGCGCCCGCTGACACGGGAGGAGGCGCTGGCCCGGCAGAAGCGCCGGCAGTATCAGGCCCAGCGGGAGGCCGAGAGCCGGGAACTGGCCAGAGGCCCCATCGACCTGCCCTTCCTCCTGCTGGTGGTGATCCTGGTGGGCATCGGACTGGTGATGCTGTTCTCTGCCAGCTTCCCCCGGGCGTACTACAAGGAGAACGACCCGGCCAAGTATCTGATCCGGCAGGGCGTGTTCGCCATCATGGGCTTCGCCGCCATGGGCATCATCGGAAAGATCAACTACCAGCGCTACCGGGCGCTGGCAAAGCCCCTGATGATCCTGTCCGTGGTGCTGCTGGTGCTGGTGCTGATCCCCGGTATCGGCCAGGTGCGGAACAACGCCCGGCGGTGGATCGGCATCGGCGACATCCTGACCTTCCAGCCCTCGGAGATCGCCAAGTTCGCCGTGGTGCTGTACTTTGCCGACACCATATCGAAGAAAAAGGACAAAATGCGGACCCTCCGCTACGGCGTGGCGCCGTATGTGATACGCCTGGGCATCATCGCCGTCCTGATGATGATGGAGCCCCACCTCTCCGGCACGCTGCTGATTCTGGGCGTGGGCGCCATCCTGATGCTGGCGGGGGGCATCCGGTGGATCTGGGTGGCGCTGGCGGGAGGCGTCGGCGCGGTGCTGGGCTATCTGGTGGTGTTCGTGGGCGGCTACGGCCGTTCCCGCATCGACATGTGGCTGGACCCCTGGCTGGACCGCCAGGGCGACGGCTACCAGATGGTGCAGTCCCTGCTGTCCATCGGCTCCGGCGGCCTGCTGGGCGTGGGCCTGGGCAAGAGCCGCAATAAGTTCATGTATCTGCCGGAGGAGCACAACGACTTCATCTTCTCCATCGTCTGCGAGGAGCTGGGGCTCATCGGCGCGGGCATCATCATGCTGCTGTTCGCCGCCCTGATCCTCCGGGGCTACTGGATCGCCCTCCACGCCCGGGACCGGTTCGGCAGCCTGCTGGTCATCGGCGTCACGTCGCTGCTGGCCATGCAGACCTTCCTGAACATCGGCGTGGTGACGGGACTGCTGCCCGCCACGGGCATCTCCCTCCCCTTCTTCTCCTACGGCGGCACGGCACTGATGATCCAGCTGGCGGAGATGGGCGTGGTATTGTCGGTGTCCCGGCAGATGAAGCCCACAAGGGCGGGATAGCGGATCAATTAGGAATGAGGAATGAGGAATGAGGAATTTCCCGTTTCCCTGAATTCCTAACTCCTAATTCCTAACTCCTAATCCCTAATTCCTCATTCAAAGAAAGGCGGTGGGCATATGGAACAGAAACTGAACCGTGTCATCTTCACCTGCGGCGGCACGGCGGGCCATGTGAATCCCGCCATCGCCCTGGCACAGCTGATGCATGAAAAGGATCCGGACACCCGATTCCTCTTTGTGGGAGCGGAGCGGGGTCTGGAGAAGGACCTGATCCCCAAGGCGGGCTATGACTTCCGGACGGTCCACATCTCCAGCTTCCACCGGTCCATGCGGCCGTCGGAGATCAAACACAACATCATTTCCGTGGGAAATCTGCTGCGGGCCCCCCATGAGGCCCGGGCCATCCTGCGGGAATTCCGGCCCGACGTGGTCATCGGCACCGGCGGCTACGCCAGCTACCCCATGGTGAAGGCGGCGGCAAAGGCCGGCATCCCCACGGCGGTCCACGAGTCCAACATGGTGCCCGGTCTCACCACCGAGATGCTGGAGCCCTTCGCGGACCGGATCATGGTGGGCTTCGAGTCCTGCCGGGCCCACTACAAGCACCCGGAGAAGATTTGCGTCACCGGCACGCCGGTGCGGACGGACTTCTTTGACCTGACCAAGGAACAGGCCAAGGAGAAGCTGGGCGTGGATGACGGACGGCCTCTGGTGGTGTCCTTCTGGGGGTCCCTGGGGGCCTCCGGCATGAACGCCGAGATGGCGGACTGTCTGGCCCTGGAGGCCAAGAACGAGTCCTTCCACCACATCCACGGCGCCGGGAGCGGCGGCTATCCCAAGCTGCTGGCGGCGCTGGAGGAGCGGGACGTGGATCTCGCCGCCCATCCGGCCATTCAGGTGCGGGAGTATATCTACGACATGGGCACCGTCATGCGGGCGGCGGATCTGGTCCTCTGCCGGGCGGGCGCCTCCACCATCAGCGAGCTGACGGCCCTGGGGGTCCCGGCCCTCATCGTGCCGTCCCCCTACGTCACCAACAACCATCAGGAGAAGAACGCCCGGGTGCTGGAGGAGGCCGGCGGCGCCTGCGTCCTGCTGGAGAAGGACTCCAGCGGGCAGGAGCTGTACCGCCTGATCTGTTCCATCCTCCGGGACCCGGAGCGCCGGACCGCCATGGCGGCGGCCATGGCGAAGCTGGGCATCCGGGACGCTACAGAGCGGATCTACGAGACGGTGCTGGAGGTCTGTGACCGGCGCCCCGGGGAGAAGCGGTAACCAACCCGCCTCCCCGCCGCATACCATGGAACGATGAAAACATGGAGTGCGGAGGGGAGAATATGAGTCGTTTTCTGGTGGAGGGCGGGCATCCGCTGTCCGGCGAGGTGCCGGTGCAGGGAGCGAAGAACAGCGTGCTGCCCATCCTGGCGGCCACGCTGCTGAACGGCGGCGTCACGGAGCTGCGGGGCTGTCCCCGGCTGCGGGATGTGGACGCGTCGGTGGAGATCCTGCGGTATCTGGGCTGTGACGCCGTGTGGCAGGAGGACGTCCTGACGGTGGACACCTCCGGATTGTGCCGGTGGGACATCGCCGACACGCTGATGCGGGAGATGCGCTCGTCCGCCATTTTCCTGGGGGCCATCCTGGCCCGGTGCGGCCAGGCGGAGCTGACCTATCCCGGCGGCTGCGAACTGGGCCCCCGGCCCATCGACCTCCATATCAGCGGCCTGCGGCAGCTGGGGGCGGAGATCGAGGAGGAGGGCGGCGCCCTCCACTGCCGGGCTCCGGCGCTGCGGGGACGGGACATCGTGCTGAGCCTGCCCTCCGTGGGGGCTACGGAGAATCTGATGCTGGCGGCCTGCGGGGCGGAGGGCGTCACCCGCATCGTCAACGCCGCCAGAGAGCCGGAAATCGTGGACTTGCAGAACTATCTCCGCGCCTGCGGAGCGGAGGTCTCCGGTGCCGGGACGGACCAGGTGTCCGTCACCGGGAAGCGGCCCCTTCACGACTGTACCTATACCGTCATGCCGGACCGCATCGCGGCGGCCACCTATCTCTGCGCGGCGGCCTCCGCCGGCGGAGAGGTGCGGCTGCTGGGGGCGCGGGAGCGGCACCTTTCCACCGTAACGGCAGCGCTGCGGGAGGCGGGCTGCACCGTCACCGGCGACAGCGGCGGCATCACCTGCCGTGCCCCGGAGCGGCTGCGGAGCGTCTCTCCGGTGCGGACGGCGCCCTATCCCGGCTTCCCTACCGACGCCCAGTCGGTGCTGATGGCAGCCCTGCTGCGGAGCCGGGGCACCACGGTGTTCGAGGAGAACATCTTCACCAGCCGCTACCGCCACGTGGATGAGCTGATCCGCATGGGCGGCAGCATCCAGGTCTCCGGACGGGTGGCGGTGGTCACCGGCGTGGAGCGGCTCCACGGCGCCTGCGTCCGGTCCACGGACCTGCGGGGCGGCGCGGCGCTGTGCGTGGCGGCGCTGGCCGCCGAGGGCGTCAGCCATGTGGAGAACATCAGCCACATCGACCGTGGTTACGAGGATCTGGCCCGGGATCTGGAGTCCCTGGGCGCGAAAATTCTCCGGGAGGAGACGTGATCCCGTCCGGCGGGCCGGACGGGAAGACTGCACAGCGAAAGAGGGTGGGCGGATGGCCAGAAAACGCAGACCGCGCCGGCGCCGGCGCGGCTCCGGATTTCTCTACAGACTTCTGACGGTGCTGACCATCAGCGCCGTCATCGTGGTGGCTCTGACTCTGTTTTTCAAGGTGGAGACCATTGTGGTGGAGGGCAACGTCCGCTACACCGAAGACGAGATCCGGGAGGCCTCCGGCGTGTCCCCAGGCGACAATCTGTTCCTGCTGAACCGGTCCGCCATCTCCCAGCGGATGACGGAGCAGCTGCCCTATCTGGAGACCGTCCGGCCGGTGCCGAAGCTGCCGGACACCCTGCTCATCGAGGTGACGGAGTGCGCCTCCACCTACGCCATCCCACAGGAGGGCGTGGTCTGGGTGATCAGCGGCGCGGGAAAGCTGGTGGGCACCGCCCAGGAGACGGGGGACCTGCCGGTCATCGACGGCTGTGAGCTGCTGGCCCCGTCGGTGGGTTCCCACATGGCCCTGGCCACGGAGTTCCACACCCGGCAGGAGAGCCTGCTGAGCCTACTGTCGGCCCTGGATGAGGCGGAGGCGGTGGAGCAGGTGGACGCCATCCACCTGGACAACCCCGCCACCCTGGTGATGGACTACGCCGGCCGCTTCTCCGTGGTGATGCCCTACGGGGCGGACTACGGCAAGCTGCTCCGGTTCGTGGACGAGGCCA
Source organism: Dysosmobacter sp. HCP28S3_G4 (assembly GCF_052065175.1). NCBI lineage: Bacteria > Bacillati > Bacillota > Clostridia > Eubacteriales > Oscillospiraceae > Dysosmobacter > Dysosmobacter sp. HCP28S3_G4. The sequence continues at coordinate 38,469 of NZ_JBQHUP010000006.1, forward strand.
TGGCCCGGCTGGAGAGCAACGAGACGGGCATCATCGACCTGACCATTGAGGGAGAGGCCCACATCCGGCAGAAGTGAGGAAGGAGCTTCCAGGGCGTATCAGGGAATTTTCAGCTTTCCCGGGGAAAAGCGGCAAAGGACACTTGACCTCGAGGGAAAAGTGGCTTACAATAACAACATATTGGGATATTATCGGAAGCGGCGTCTCCGGCTGGCCGGAGCGTTCTCCGTGGACAAACTATTGTAGGAGGAACCACTATGGCATTCGGTATGGAGACGACTCCCGACACCGTAGTCAACATCAAGGTCATCGGCGTGGGCGGCGGCGGCAACAACGTGGTGAACCGCATGGTGCGGTCCGGCGCCAAGGGCGTGGAATTTGTAGCCGTCAACACGGACAAGCAGGCGCTGAACGTGTCCAGCGCCACCTATAAGATCCAGATCGGTGAGAAGCTGACCCACGGTCAGGGCGCCGGTGCGGACCCGGAGGTGGGCCGCAAGGCCGCCGAGGAGAGCCGCAGCCAGATCAGCAAGGCCCTGGAGAACACGGACATGGTATTCATCACCGCGGGCATGGGCGGCGGCACCGGCACCGGCGCAGCCCCCATCGTGGCGGAGATCGCCAAGGAGATGGACATCCTCACCGTGGCTGTGGTGACCAAGCCCTTCGGCTTCGAGGGTCCCCGCCGGATGCGGGCCGCCGTGGCCGGCATCAACGAGCTGAAGGAGCGGGTGGACTCCCTGGTCATCATCCCCAACGAGCGGCTGAAGTTCGCCACGGACCAGAAGATCACCTTCGTCAACGCCTTCGAAATCGCCGACGACGTGCTGCGTCAGGCGGTGCAGTCCATCTCCGACCTGATCAAGGATACCGGCTTCATCAACCTGGACTTCGCCGACGTCACTGCCGTCATGAAGAACGCCGGCATGGCCCACATGGGCGTGGGCCGGGCCGCCGGAAAGGGCAAGGCCGAGGAGGCCGCCCGCATGGCCATTTCTAGCCCCCTGCTGGAGACCTCCATCGAGGGCGCCCGGGGCGTGCTGATCAACGTCACCGGCTCCATGGACATCGGCCTGGAGGAAGTGGAGCAGGCCGCCACCCTGGTGCAGCAGGCCGTCCATCCCGACGCCCTCACCATCTTCGGCGCCACCTTCGACGAGACCCTGGACGATGAGATCCGGGTCACCGTCATCGCCACCGGCTTCGACGAGGCCCCCGACGAGAAGAAGGCCGCGGACAAGCCCGCCGCCAAGACCGAGGCCCAGCCCGCGGCTCCCTCCGGCGTCCAGGAGCCCACGCCGCTGGACGTAGCGGACGACCCCAAGCCTGTCCAGGAGGACGATCCCTTCGCCGATATTTTCAAGATCTTCCAGAAGCGGGACTGACCTCCCCTGTCCGGAAGTCCCTTCCCTGTGTACAAATTGAAAGATTTTTCCAATCTCCGCAGACTTTGTCTGCGGAGATCTTTTTCTCTCCGCCGCCGCTGCGAAAGGCATGTCTTCCATGGGTGTTCTGCATGGATTTGCCCGTCGTATTCCGCCGGAAACTGCAAAGAGTAAGCATGCCGGCGGAAATGCCGGCGCGGTTCAGAAAGGAGGGATTTCTTTGCATGAACGCGTTGAAAAATCAAAAGGACGACTGCGGCGGGGCGCCGCCGTCTGCTTTGCGGCGCTGCTGGCGCTGCCGGTGTGCGCGGGACAGGCGGCCGCGGCGGAGGATATGACGCCGCCGGAGACGGAGACGGTGCGGGAGCTGGTGCCGGTGGGCCACACCGTGGGCATCAAGCTGTTCGCCCGGGGCGTCCTGGTGGTGGGCCTGACGTCCGGCAAATGTCCCGCCAGAAGCGGCGGACTGGAAAAGGGCGACGTCATCATCCAGTGCAACGGCACCGCCGTCACCTCCTCGGAGCAGTTCCAGTCCATGCTCCAGTCCGCCGGAGGAACGGCGGTGGAGCTGCAGGTGAACCGGGAGGACAGCCGGAAGACCATGACCGTCCAGCCCCAGAAAAACGACAGCGGCGACTGGGCCATCGGCGCCTGGATCCGGGACAGCATGGCGGGCATCGGCACCATGACCTATTACGATCCCGCCACCAACACCTTCGGCGCCCTGGGCCACGGCATCACCGACACGGATACCGCCCAGCTGATGCCCTTCTCCTCCGGCTCCATCCTGCCCTCCACCGTGAAGGCGGTGAAAAAGGGCCAGGCCGGTGCGGCGGGAGAGCTGCGGGGCGACTTTGATCTGGAGACCTGTCTGGGCCAGCTCACCGCCAACACGGACCAGGGCGTCTTCGGCAAACTGGAGAGCGGAGACGCCGCGGAAGCCGTGGGCGAGGCCATGCCGGTGGCCATGGCGTCGGAGGTGGAGAACGGCCCCGCCGTCATCCGGTCCAACGTGGAGGGCGACACCGTTCGGGACTACACCGTGGAGCTGACGAAGCTGACGCCCACGGCTGGGGATTCCCGGCAGCTGCTGATCACCGTCACGGACCCGGACCTGCTGTCCGCCACCGGCGGCATCGTGCAGGGGATGAGCGGCTCGCCGGTTATTCAGAACGGAAAATTTGTAGGCGCAGTGACCCACGTGCTGCTGAACGATCCAACCAGAGGATATGGCATTTTGATCGAAAATATGTTGGAAGCCGCAGGATAAGCCCCGGAAGCGCACACGAAAGTGTGCGCTTCCCCTTTGTGCCGGGTTTGCATCCGCATCATATGTGTGCTATAATCAGATAACACCCCATACGCAGAGCGCAAAATCATGCAAAACAAAAGACCGGCTGCCCTGTCCGGGCCGCGGAGAGGAGCAGCTATGGGCTTGGATGACGTGAGAGGACTTGTGACCATGCTGCTGGCTTACGTTCACCGATATGGGTATCCGCTGATGGTGATTCTGCTGCCTGCCCGGAGCGGCGGCGGGTACTGCTTCTGGATGGGCGTCGGACTGCTGTGTCTGGCGCTGTATGATCTCATCGGGTATCTCTGCCGCTGGAAGCATTTGTTCTGCTCCTATCAGAATCTTTACCACCAGCCCATGACGCCCTTTGACATCGACTGGGACGAGGTGAGAAAGCGGGACGCATATGGCGTGCCCGCCATTCTGAGCGTCATCGGGATCAGGGCGATCCTGTGTGAATACCTGCTGTGAAGCGTCCCGAGAGAGAACTTTGCCGCCGCGCCGCGTATGCGCCGCGGCTGAACAGCATATAAAAGGCATACAAAGGGCGGCGCATCCGCCATGGAGAAGATCGGGAAGCTCGGGACGGCGGGAAGTTCCTCAACGCCCTGAACGGCGTCTGTGCGCGGAGCCGTCAGGCGGACTTCACCGGAGCCGTCAGGTCTGAACAGAAAAGGAAGGGGAGACTGCAAATGGAGCGCAGCAAAAAGAGCGTGGGCATCCTGGGCGGCATGGGCGCCCTGGCCACGGTGGACCTGTTTGAAAAGATCGTCCTGCTGACGGACGCTGCCAGCGACGCGGAGCACATCCGGGTCTATATCGACAACAACACCGCTGTCCCGGACCGGACGGCGGCCATCCTCCACGGCGGCGCGGACCCCATGCCCGCCATGACGGATTCCCTGCGGAAGCTGGAGGCCTGCGGGGCGGACTGTCTCATCATCGGCTGCAACACCGCCCACTACTACCTGCCCCAATTGCAGGCGCTGACGGAGGTACCCTTCCTGAACATGCTGGACATCAGCGCCAAAGCCTGCCGGGAGCGGTTCCCCGGCGGCACGGCGGCAGTGCTGGCCACCACTGGCACTCTGTCCACGGGGCTGTATCAGGCGGTGCTGGCCGCCGCGGAGGTGCCCTGTCTCGTCCCCGATGAGGCAGAGCAGGCGGCGCTGATGCGGGTCATCTACGACGGCGTCAAGGCCGGCGCGGCGCCGGAGACCTACCGGCAGGAGCTGGAGGACGTTCTGACGGCCCTGACGGCCCGGGGCGCGGACTGCTTCATCCTGGGCTGCACGGAGCTGCCCCCGGCCTTCCGGCTGCTGGGATTGGACGCCCCGGTCATCGATCCCACGGAGGAGCTGGCCAAGGCGGCCATCCGCTTCTGCGGCTATCACGTCAAGGGCGAACCATAAACGAAAGACCTCCCCGGACCGGCCTCCAGCCGGTCCGGGATTTTTTGCGCCGCATGCCGGAGAATTACTCCGGCATCTTTACAAATTTGTAAGAATATTCCAGGATTCCCCGGATAGCGACAAACTCCTCTGCTATAATGAAACTACTCAGAAAAGACTGCTTTCAAAAGGAACGGCGAAAACGGTCCCCGGAAGTTCTGAGAAATCATTGAATGAGGTGGTCGTATGAACAAGAGGAGAATCAGCCTTCCCGTACAGATCCTGATGGCGCTGATCCTCGGTATCGCGGTGGGCCTGGTCTGCTTCTTCACCGGCATGGCGGACTTCACCACCAGCTATCTGAAGCCCTTCGGCACCATCTTCGTGAACCTGCTGAAATTCATCGTGGTGCCTGTGGTGCTGCTGTCCATGATCGACGGCATCGTCTCCATGGACGACATGAAGAAGGTGGGCTCCGTGGGCGTAAAGACCATGGCCTACTTCCTGGTGACCACTGCCGTGGCCTGCGTCATCGGCCTGATCTTCGCCAACATCTTCAACAGCGCCGGGCTGTTCCCCACCCTCTCTCTGGAGGAGGGCGCCGTCTGGGATAAACCCACCACCGCTAACTTCATGGACACCCTGATCGGCATCTTCCCCTCCAACATGTGGGACGCCTTCGTGCGGGCCGATATGCTCCAGGTCATCGTCATCGCTCTGTTCCTGGGCGGCGCCATTTTGGCGGCAGGAGAGAAAGGCCATCTCTGCCGGGACATGGTGTCCTCCGCCAACGAGGTCATCAACCGGCTGATGGAATTCATCATCAGCCTGTCCCCCATCGGCGTGTTCACCATGATGGCGTGGGTGGTGGCCACCCAGGGCGCCGAGATCCTGGGGCATCTGGCGCTGGTACTGCTGTGCGCCTATCTGGGCTACGCCGTCCACGCCCTGCTGGTGTACTCCCTGTCCGCCCGGGCCTTTGCGGGCATGAACCCCATCCGCTTCTTCCAGGGGGCCTCTGCGGCCATGATTTTCGCCTTTACATCCACCTCCTCCGCCGCCACGCTGCCGGTGTCCAAGGAGTGCGCCGCCGAGCTGGGCGCGGATGACGACATTGCCTCCTTCGTCCTGCCCCTGGGCGCCACCGTCAACATGGACGGCACCGCCATCTACCAGTGCGTGGCCACTGTGTTCCTGGCCACCTGCGCCGGCGTCCACCTGTCCATGGGCCAGATGGCCACCATCGTGGTGACGGCCACCCTGGCCTCCATCGGCACCGCCGGCGTCTCCGGTGCGGGCATGATCATGCTGGCCATGGTGCTCACCGCCATGGGCATCGATGTGAACCTCATCATGATCATCTACGGCGTGGACCGCCTGTTCGACATGGGCCGCACCTGCCTGAACGTCACCGGCGACATCGCCTGCTCCGTCTGCGTCACCAAATGGGAGCGGGACAAGGCGGAGAAGTCCGCCGGAGCCGCCAAGTAAACCCGTCCATACAGCGACCCGGCTGCCGCATACCCGCGGCAGCCGGTTTTTTGCGCAGAAGACCGCGGGACAGTCCTGCGGGCGGCGGAGCGATCGGGGCCGTGTCCGGAAAGAAGGCCCTCCGGCTTTGCCAGGGCCTGACGGCACGCGGGAAAATTCACATTTTTTTTACAAAATCGAGAGTTTTCTGAAGACTGCTCTTTACAGATACAGTCGATTTTGCTATAATGTGAGCACTCAGTAAAACAATTTCGTGTAAAACAACGAAATTACTTCCAGGCAGAACTGAGAAAAAAACAAAATGAGGTGGGCGTATGAACAAGAGGAAAATCAGTCTTCCCATGCAGATCCTGATCGCACTGATCCTCGGCGTCGCGGTGGGTCTGCTCTGCTTCTTCACCGGCACGGCGGATTTCACCACCAACTATCTGAAGCCCTTCGGCACCATTTTCGTGAACCTGCTGAAGTTCATCGTGGTGCCCGTGGTGCTGCTGTCCATGATCGACGGCATCATCTCCATGGATGACATGAAGAAGGTCGGCTCTGTGGGCGTGAAAACGGTGGCCTACTTCCTGGTGACCACCGCCATTGCCTGCGTCATCGGTCTGGTCTTCGCCAACATCTTCAACAGCGCCGGGCTGTTCCCCACCCTCTCTCTGGAGGAGGGCGCCGTCTGGGAGAAGGCCACCTCCGCCAACTTCATGGATACCCTGGTGGGCATCTTCCCCTCCAACATGTGGGACGCCTTCGTGAAGGCCAACATGCTCCAGGTCATCGTCATCGCCCTGTTCTTCGGCGGCGCCATTCTGGCGGCCGGGGAGAAGGGCCGTCTCTGCCGGGATATCGTCTCCTCCTTCAATGAGGTCATCAGCCGCCTCATGGAGTTCATCATCAGCCTGTCCCCCATCGGCGTGTTCACCATGATGGCGTGGGTGGTGGCCACTCAGGGTGCTGAGATCCTGGGCCATCTGGCGCTGGTGCTGCTGTGCGCGTACCTTGGCTACATCGTCCACGCGGTGCTGGTGTACTCCCTGTCCGCGCAGGTCTTTGCCGGCATGAATCCCATCCGGTTCTTCAAGGGCGCCGCCGCGGCCATGATCTTTGCCTTCACTTCCACGTCCTCCGCCGCCACGCTGCCGGTGTCCAAGGAGTGCGCCGCCGAGCTGGGCGCGGATGACGATATCTCCGCCTTCGTTCTGCCCCTGGGCTCCACCATCAACATGGACGGCACCGCCATCTACCAGTGCGTGGCCACCGTGTTCCTGGCCACCTGCGCCGGCGTCCACCTGACCATGGGCCAGATGGTCACCATCGTGGTGACAGCCACCCTGGCCTCCATCGGCACCGCCGGTGTCTCCGGCGCCGGCATGATCATGCTGGCCATGGTTCTCACCGCCATGGGCATCGATGTGAACCTCATCATGATCATCTACGGTGTGGACCGCCTGTTCGACATGGGCCGTACCTGCCTGAACGTCACCGGCGACATCTCCTGCGCCCTCTGCGTCTCCAAGTGGGAGCAGGACAAGGCGAAGAAGAACGCCAAGTAAGTCCTTCCATACAAGACGAAGCGCCCCCGCTGTTTCAAACAGCGGGGGCGCTTTTTCGGTTTGTCTCAGATCAGGCACAGGTTCTTCAGCAGCAATATCCACAGAAACAGGGTGAAGCAGGACAGTCCCGTAGTCAGCAGCACGATCTCGGCGGCCAGATCGGCGTCGCCCCCCAGCTCCACCGCCATGGTGAAGGAGGCCACCGCCACCGGGCAGGCAAACACCAGCATCACGCCCGCCAGCGGCACGCCCCGGAAGCCCAGCAGCACCGCGATGCTGATGAAGATGGCCGGGCTGATCGCCAGCCGCTCCACCAGACAGATGAGGGCACTGCGGAGGGAGTTCCCGAACTTGCTGAAATCCAGGGACGCGCCCAGCAGCACCAGTGCCATGGGCGTGGCGGCGGTGCCGATGCTGCGAACGGCGCTCTCCACGATCCCGGGCAGCCGGAGGCCCGTCAGGGACGCGCAGATGCCCAGCAGGGCGCCGATGACCAGGGGGTTGGTGGCCACGCCCTTTGCCATGTGCCGGACGTCGGGCCTGCCGCCCCGGTACATCTCCAGGGCGATGACCGACAGAATGTTGATCAGCGGCACGATGACGGAGGACAGGATATTGATGGGGCCCACCTCGTCCGCGCCGAACAGGGAGATGGTCATGGGGAGGCCCAGCAGCACCACGTTGGTGCGGAAGAAGGCCTGGAGCATGACACCCCGGGCGGGGAGCGACTGTTCGAGGCGGGGGATCAGCAGCACGCCGATGCAGAACTCCGCCAGAACGCCGGCGCAGCAGAAGATGATCAGCGGCCAGTTCAGGGCGGTCCGCAGATCGGAGCTGTACACGTTGTGGAACAGCATGATGGACATGAATACCCGGAAGCACAGGGAGTTGGCCTGCCGCACCGCGGAGTCGGAGATCATCTTCCGCATACGGGCCAGACAGCCCACGCCGATCATCAGGAACATGGGCAGCACCGCGTTCAGGGCGACGATGAGATTTTCCATGGTGATTTTCCTCAATTTTCCTCTGGCTTGAATTTTGTATCCGTACTATCTTAACACCGCCGCCCTCCTCCGTCTATAGAATTTTGCAATTTTTGCCTCCGCTGTCCGGCGGAACAGGGATATTCTGCCCGAAAACGCCCATACTATGGGGCGTTGCCGGAGGTGGGCTATGGAACGACTGTCAAACAGCTATCAGGAAAACGTGGTATGGATGGACCGGACGCTGGGCGTGGGCCGCAGCTGCGACATCGTCAGCCGGGACTTTCTCATCGGCGGACGGCGGGGCCGCATCTGGGTTGTGGACGGCTACGGCAAGGACGGCACCCTGGAGCGCATGGGGGCCTTCTGGCTGTCCCTGACCCCGGCGGACGTGGAGGGCCTGACGGACATGCAGGCCTTTGCGGACCGTCACATCACCTTCTCCGAGACCAACGTGACGGAGAACACGGAGGACATCGTCACCTCCGTGCTGCTGGGCAAGACCCTGCTGCTGATGGAGGGCCTCCGGGGCGGCGCCCTGATGGACTGCAAGGAGTACCCCGCCCGCAGCGTGGGGGAGCCCCTGGACGGCAAGGTCCTCCGGGGCTCCCACGACGGCTTCGTGGAGGCGGTGGTGCCCAATATGGCCCTGCTGCGCCGCCGCATCCGGGACCCCCATCTCACCATGGAGAGCCACAAAGTGGGCGACCGGTCCCGGACGGACGTGGTGCTGTGCTATCTGGACGACCGGGTTGACCAGTCCCTGCTGGGGGAGCTGCGGGAGAAGCTGGCGGGCGTCCAGGCCCGGTCCCTGACCATGGCCCAGGAGAGTCTGGCGGAGGCCATCCGGCCCAGACAGTGGTACAACCCCTTCCCCAAGGTCCGCTACACCGAGCGGCCGGACAGCGCCGCCGCCAGCGTGCTGGAGGGGAACATTGTGGTGCTGGTGGACAACTCCCCCTCGGTGATGATCCTGCCCACCACTTTCTTCGACTTCGCCCAGGAGGCCAACGAGTTCTACTTCCCGCCCCTCATCGGCACCTATCTGCGGCTGCTGCGGGCCATCGTGTTCCTCATCTCCCTGCTGATCACCCCCGCCTGGTATCTGATGGTCAGCGAGCCCAACCGCCTGCCGGGCTGGCTGGAATTCCTGTCCTCTCCCGAGCCGGCGTCCCTGCCGCTGCTGTGGCAGCTGCTGGTGGTGGAATTTCTCATCGACGTGCTGAAGCTGGCGTCCCTGAACACGCCGGACTCCCTGTCCAACTCCTTCTCCATGCTGGGGGCGCTGATTTTGGGCGACTTCGCCGTCCAGGCGGGCTGGCTGGGGCCGGAGGTGCTGGTGTATATGGCCTTCGTGTCCGTGGCGGGCTTCGCCCAGCCCAGCTATGAGATGGGCTACGCCTTCAAGCTGCTGCGGGTGGCGCTTCTGCTGGTGACGGCGGCCTTCGACGTGTGGGGCTTCGTCCTGGGGGTGCTGGGCATTCTGCTCCTGCTGGCCACCACCAAGCCCATGGTGGGCCGGGGCTACCTCTATCCCCTGGTGCCTTTCAACGGCAAGGCCCTGAAGCGGCTCCTCATCCGGGAGCCCATCAGCCGGGACAACACGTGACGTTCTTCGCCCAAAAAGCCGCCGGAAAATTTCCGGCGGCGCAGGCGGTTGAAAAAGTCCGGAGACTTTTTTAACCGCCTGACTAATGTCTCGATTTTTGGACCGCTGCGCGGTCCGAAGATCTGCCGCTGCGCGGCGCAAACGCCTGCTGACGCAGGCTTTTTGCAGACATTCGATTTCGTTCGAGGCGGGCTCCGCCCCCTCGAGCTCCCCCACTTTTCAGAGAGCTTTCTATATGAAAGGAAGTCTCTCGCCCAAAAAGCCGCCGGAAAATTTCCGGCGGCTTTTTTGCAATTCCCTATTGACAAGTTTCCTTGTCAGTGCTATCCTACGTTTGACAATGATACTTGTCAATTTGACAGGGATTCCTGTCAGGCAGGAGGAATGCGCATGCCGCTGTATAACCGGCTGAAGGAACACCGGGCCCGGCTGGGGGTCAACCAGCAGGAGATGGGCCGTCTGGCGGGGGTGTCCCGGCAGACCATCAGCCAGATCGAACGGGGAGACTACTCCCCTTCCGTGACGCTGGCGCTGAAGCTGGCGAAGATCTGTCAGGTGTCCGTGGAGGACATCTTCATGTATGAGGAGGAAGAAAACGATGGAACAGAATGAGATCAAACGGGACAACCGGAAGGCCCTGCCCAAATATCTGCTGATCCTGCTGGTGTCGGGCGTCATCGGCGGCGTGCTGGGCTTTGCCAGCGGCTGGATGGGCCACGACAGCCTGTCGGAGACGGTGATCGCCGCCGTCAACGCCGGACTGACCGCTATCGCGCCCTGGACCATCCCCGTCACCAGCGTGGTGTCGCTGGCGGTGATCCTGGGGCTGTACCACGCCGCCAAGGGCCTGTTCGAGGGCTGGAACGGCGAGGACGAGGACGTGATGGATCAGGCGGACGAAAAGCTGAACTGGGCGCTGATGGTCACCACCGCCCAGCTGATCCTGGACATGTTCTTCTTCGCCATGGTGGTGCTGTACGGCACGGGCTGGGCCACCCTCATCGGCGTTGGGGCGTTTCTGGTCTTCGTGTTTCTGCTGGTCTTCGCCCAGCAGAAGGTGGTGGACCTGACCCGGCGGATGAATCCGGAGAAGCGGGGCAGCGTATACGACGTCAACTTCAAGAAGAAGTGGTTCGAGAGCTGCGACGAGGCGGAGCGGAATCAGATCGGCCGGGCGGCCTACAAGGCCTTCAATGTGGTGAATGTGGCCAGTCCGTTGATGTGGGTGGTGTTCGTGCTGCTGTCCTTCGCCTTCAACGTCAACACGCTGCTTCCGGCGCTGGCGGTGTGCCTGCTGTGGGGGCTGCTGAACGTGAGCTACTGTCTGGAGTGCATCCGGCTGGGACGGCGGAAGCATCCGGGCGGAGACACCGTCTGACACTGGGAATGCTTGGCTGCAAGGCCGCTCCGCTTGCACGCGGGGCGGCTTTGTGATATCATAGATGAAAATATCGCTGTTTTCCACCGTCAAGGCGAAAAACAAAGTATCAACGGAGGGGACTATGAAGCAGTCGAAAAAAGCGCGGCAGCAGGAAAAGCAGTGGCTGAAGAAGACCTTCAAGGAGGCCATGGGCAAAGAACTGCGGGAGCACAGAAGCTCCTTCGTGGTGTTCTATCTGCTGCGGCTGCTGGTGTTCGTGGTGCTGGTGCGCCAGTTCTTCCTCCGCAACTATGAGGGCATGTTCTTCTGCATCCTGACGGTGATCCTGCTGTATATCCCAAGCTGGATCCAGGTGCGGCTGCGGATCGAACTGCCCCCGGCGCTGGAGATCACCATATTGTGCTTCATCTTCGCGGCGGAGATTCTGGGCGAGGTCAACGCCTTCTACGTCAACGTCCCCAACTGGGACACCATGCTCCACACCCTCAACGGCTTCCTGGCCGCCGCCGTGGGCTTCTCCCTGGTCTTGCTGCTGAACGACGACGAGCGGCTGACCTTCGACCTGTCCCCCTTCTTTCTGGCGCTGGTGGCCTTCTGCTTCTCCATGACCATCGGCGTGCTGTGGGAGTTCTTCGAGTTCTCCATGGACTGGTTCTTCCACACCGATATGCAGAAGGACACGGTGATCCACTCCCTCTACACCGTGGCCCTGGACGCCACCCGCTCCAACAAGGTGGTGGGCATCACCGGCATCACCGACACGGCAGTCAACGGCCAGAGCCTGGGCCTGGGCGGCTATCTGGACATCGGCCTTATCGACACCATGAAGGATCTGTTCGTGAATTTCATCGGCGCGGTGGTGTTCTCCGTGACAGGCTTCTTCTACGCCAAGAGCAAGGGCCAGCGCCGCACGGCGGCCCAGAGCTTCGTCCCCAGCCCCAAGGCCGCGGACCGGGACTATCTGACCCAGGCCCGGGAAAAGACCCCCGCGCCGGAGACGGAGGACGGGACGGACGGCACCGGCCCGGCGGAATAAAACGCGGTTTCACGCAGAAGGACCAGTCCCTCCCGGGACTGGTCCTCTTCGCGTTTCCGGCGTGAAAAGAGCTCCCTGACGGGAGCTCTTCAGACAGACTATCAGGTATCCATGGGGGCGCCGCACTGGGGGCAGAACTTGCTGTCGGACTCCGCGCCGCAGATGGGGCAGGCCTTCATGGCGGGCTGGGGCTCGGCAGCGGGGGCGGGCTCTTCTTCCTTCCTGGGCTTGCTGGCCTCCAGATCGGCGATCTTCGCCTTGGAGGCGGCCACGGCCTCTACCAGCTCCTTGACGCCCTCAGGGATCTCGCCTGTGTACTCGGAGACGAACCACTCGCCGATGGCCTTGTAGTTCTTCTCGATCTCCCGCTGTTCACCGGCAATGGCCATGTTGATCTTGGCCAGCTCCACGCCGTCCTTCGTCTTCTCAGTGGCGACGGAGGCCACGTCCTTGACCTTCTTGCTCAAATCATCAAAAAATGCCATGCTGAAAACTCCTTTCCCGTTTGGGTGCTTTGCGCCTCGGTATTTTGTGCAACCAGTATAACCCAGAACCGCAAAAAACGCAACTGCTTTCCGAATCGTTTACAAATCGTTTCCACAGTTTTCGCGCCGCCCTCACTCCTCCGCCCAGGCGGCGGACCGCTCCACGGCTCTCCGCCAGCGGCGGTAGTCACCGGCGCAGGCGGACTCCTCCCGCTCCGGACGGAACACGTGCTGGCTGCGGCGGAGGCCCTCCAGCTCCTCCATGCCGCTCCAGACCCCGGCGGACAGTCCCGCCAGAGCCGCCGCGCCGAAGGCGGTGGTCTCCACCATGGCGGGCCGGTCCACCGGCAGGCGCAGCAGGTCCGCCTGGGTCTGCATCAGGATATCGCTGACGGACGCGCCGCCGTCCACCCGCAATGTGGTGATGGGACAGTCCGCGTCGCCGTTCATGGTCCGCACCAGATCCGTCACCTGGAAGGCGATGGAATCCAGGGTGGCCCGGGCGATGTGGGCCCGGGTTGTGCCCCGGGTGATGCCCACGATGGTGCCCCGGGCGTACATGTCCCAGTAGGGGGCGCCCAGTCCCGTGAAGGCGGGCACCAGCACCACGCCTCCCGCGTCCGGCACGCTCTCCGCCAGCCGGTCGCACTCCGGCGCGGAATCAATGAGCTTCAGCTCGTCCCGCAGCCACTGGATGGCGCTGCCCGCGTTGAACACGCTGCCCTCCAGGGCGTAGGTGGGGGTGCCGCCCACGTCCCAGGCCACGGAGGTCACCAGGCCCGATTTGGACCGCACCGGTGTCCCGCCCACGTTCATCAGGGTGAAGCAGCCGGTGCCGTAGGTATTCTTCGCCTGACCGGGCCGGAAGCAGGCCTGGCCGAACAGGGCCGCGGGCTGGTCGCCCGCGCTGCCGCAGATGGGGACGCCCGCCAGGGCCTCCAGCCCCGGGATGCCCTCCGCCACCCGGCCCCGCTCCCCGCAGGAGAGGACGATGTCCGGCAGCAGGCACATGGGGATGTCCAGCAGGCGGCACAGGTCCTCGTCCCATTGAAGTGTGTGGATGTTGAACAGCATGGTCCGGGAGGCGTTGGAGCAGTCCGTCACATGGGCCCTGCCGCCGGTGAGCTGCCAGGTGAGCCAGGTGTCCACGGTGCCGGCGCACAGCTCCCCCGCCTCCGCCCGCCGCCGGACGCCGGGGACGTTGTCCAGCAGCCAGCGGAGCTTCGTGCCGGAGAAGTAGGCGTCGATGAGGAGGCCCGTCCGGTCCGTCACCAGCCCGCCCGCGCCGTCGGCTTTCAGCTGTCCGCACAGCGCCGCCGTCCGGCGGCACTGCCACACGATGGCGTTGTACACCGGCTCCCCGGTACGGCGGTCCCACAGGATGGTGGTCTCCCGCTGGTTGGTGATGCCGATGGCGGCGACGCTGCGGGGATCGATGTGGGCGCTGTCCACCGCCTCCGCCAGCGCCCGCTTCCCCGTGGCCCAGATCTCCATGGGATCGTGCTCCACCCAGCCCGGCTGGGGATAGATCTGCCGGAAGGGATGCTGCGCCCGGGAGACGATCCTCCCCGCCCGGTCAAACAGAATGGCCCGGGAGCTGGTGGTGCCCTGGTCCAGCGCCGCGATGTAAGTCTCCATGGAATTTCCTCCTGTCTTTTTCCGTCCCGGTGTGGTATGCTTTTAGAAAATGATATCACATCCGGGGAGGTTTTTCCATGGGAAAGCGTGAATTTACCTATCCCTCCGCCGACGGACGCACCCTCATCCACGCCGTGGTCCGGACGCCGGAGGGACCCGTCCGGGGTGTTTTGCAGATTGCCCACGGCGTGGCGGAGTACATCGGCCGCTACGAGCCCTTCGCCCGGTGGCTGACGGACCGGGGCTTCGCCGTGGCGGGAAACGACCACATTGGCCACGGCCAGTCCCTGGCCCCCGGTGCGGCCCGGCTGTACTTCGGCCCCCGGGGCAGCTGGAACTGGGTGGCGGAGGACGTGTACGCCCTGCGGCGGCGGATGGGGGAGGAATTCCCCGGCGCGCCCTATTTCCTGCTGGGCCACTCCATGGGGTCCTTTCTGGCCCGGACGTATCTCATCCGCTGGCCCGGCACCGTGGACGGGGCCATCCTCATGGGCACCGGCGCCATGCCCCCGCCGGTCATCGCCGCGGGACGTGCCATCGCCGCCCGGGAGAGCCGCCGGGTGGGCGAGGAACACATGAGCCCCGTGGTGGACCGGCTGTCCTTCGACACCTACAACCGGGTCTTCGCCCCCAACCGCACCCGCTGCGACTGGCTGTCCGTGGACGAGGCCAACGTGGACGCTTACATCGCCGACCCCCTCTGCGGCGGCAACGCCTCCATCGGCCTGTTCCGGGAGATGCTGGACGGCATCGCCTTCATCCAGCGGCGGGAGAACCTGCGGAAGATGGACCCGGACACGCCGGTGCTGCTGATCTCCGGCGCCATGGACCCGGTGGGGAACTGCGGCAAGGGCGTCCGGCAGGTGTACCGGGCCTTTCAGCGGGCAGGCGTCCGGGACGTGACGCTGCGGCTCTGTGACGGCGCCCGCCATGAAATTCTCAACGACCTCTGGAAGGAGACGGTGTACCGGGACATCGAGTCGTGGATGTCCGCCCGTCTGCCCCGGAAAAAGGAGAACGGCGTATGAAGGACACCGGAAAGACCCGGCGGTACTATCTGGCCGCCCTGGCCGCCCGGACGGCGGCCTTCGCCGCATTGGTACTCTACGCTCTGGCGTCGCCGGAGGGCTTCGCCGCCAGTCTGGCCCTCCCCTGGCAGTGGTCGCCGGCGACCGTGGCCTGGTTGGCGCTGATGGTCTCCATGGTGCTGCGGCTGTTCCCCTCCCGTTGGGAGAGTCTGGGCTGTCAGAAGGCCTTCGCCCACCGGCACCGGCCCACCGGCGTCACACCCTCCCGTCAGGAGCGGCGGCAGGGGGACACGGGCGCAGCGAAGGTGCTGGCGCTGTGGTGCGCCGTCAACGCCCTGTTCCTGTTTGGACAGGCCCGTGGCTGGCTGGATAGCCGGTTCATGGTCTGTCTGGCGGGGTTCTACGGTGTGTGCGACATCGTGTGCATCCTGTTCTACTGTCCCTTCCAGAGTTGGCTGATGCGCAACCGGTGCTGCACCGTCTGCCGCGTCTTCGACTGGGACTATCTGATGCTGTGTACGCCCCTGCTGGGCATCCGGAGCCCTCTGACCGTCTCCGCCTGCGCTCTGGCGGCGGTGATCTTCCTGCGGTGGGAGCTGGGCTGCCGCCGCCATCCGGAGCGGTTTTACGAGAGCGGCAACGACGCCCTCCGCTGCGCCAACTGTCAGGAGCATCTGTGCCGGTACAAGCGGAAGCTGGCCGGGAAGCTCTCCCGCCGGACGTGACGGATCACATCCGTCTCCCGTAGGGCAGAGCCAGGGCCTCCGTGTCCCCGGTGACCCACAGCACCCGGAGGGACACCACCGCGTCCAGGGTGAACAGCAGCAGCGCCCCGTAGGTGATCCAGGCCGGGACGGCGGCCAGTACCGGCGCCAGCGCCGTCTGGACGGCGGGCAGGGCCAGTCCCAGCAGCAGCCCCCAGACAACGGAGAAGGGCAGGCACACCCGGCCCCGGAGATTCCCCGGCAGGCTGCGGTAGTCCCAGAATTGGACGTGGACCAGCCGGTCGTAGGTCAGATGGACGGCGTATTCCACCGCCGTGGCCGTCAATCCGCCCCAGACCGCCCGGCCCCAGAATCCCCCCGTCAGGACCGGCGGCAGGGCCAGCACCGCCAGCACCGCCAGTCCGTACACCGGACACAGGGGCAGCAGGAGAAAGCACTTCCGGGTCCGGTGCTCCGCGTGGGTCACGGCGGCGAAGCCCTTCTCCAGCAGATAGCCCAGAAAGCTGTATGTCCAGAATTCCCACAGCAGCAGCGCCAATTCCGTCCCTCCTCTTCTTCGACCGGATACCAGTTTGTCCGGCGGGACGCCGAAATATCCGGCCCGGCGGAAAGGAGGTTTTTCCAGCCGTCCGTTGCGCGGCGGCGGATTTTGTGGTATCCTGACAGCACATTACATCGCACGGGGAGGTTTGAAACATGGCGGACACCTGGGAAGCGCTGCGGGGGGAATGCCTGCAATGCCGGGGCTGCGCCCTGGCGGAGACCCGGACCAACGTGGTCTTTGGCGATGGGGCAACGGACGCCGAGATCCTGCTGGTGGGCGAGGGCCCCGGGCAGGTGGAGGACGAGCAGGGCCTGCCCTTCGTGGGCCCGGCGGGCCAGCTGCTGGACGATATGCTGGCCATGATCGGCCTGGACCGCACGAAGGTCTACATCGCCAACACGGTGAAGTGCCGCCCGCCCCGGAACCGGGATCCCCTGAACGTGGAGCAGGAGGCCTGTCTGGGCTGGCTGCGGCGGCAGACGGCCCTGCTGCGGCCCAAGATCATCGTCTGCCTGGGGCGCATCGCCGCCAAGGAGCTGATTCGGGAGGACTTCCGGATCACCGCGGAGCACGGCCAGTGGTTTGAGCGGGGCGGCGTCCAGATGACGGCCATCTATCACCCCTCCGCTCTGCTGCGGGACGTGAGCAAGCGGCCGGAGACCTTCGAGGATCTGAAATCCATCCAGGCCCGCATCCGGGCGGTCTGCACCCGCACGGACATCTGACATGAGAAAAGACCGGGAACGAGAGTTCCCGGTCTTCGTTTTTACAGGTGTTCCGTTTTTCCGGCCCTCAGCAGGCGATCTTCTCCCGCCACTTCAGGTCGTAGGGCTCGAAGACGACCTTCTCATAGGCGTCCACGTCCAGCAGCACGCCGGTCCAGTCGGAGTGGATGTCGCCGTTCTGCTTGATGAGGATGTCATACAGGATGTCGTAAGTAACGCCGTCGTTGGGATCGGTCTCCACGATGGTGGAGTAGGGCAGGGTCTTGTGGTAGGTCAGTTCCATGCCCTTGTAGTCGAAGTGGAAGCCGCAGCGCATCCGGCAGCCGTCCAGGCCCGTGTAGGGGGCGATGGCCTTCAGATCGTGGAGGATCTTGTCCCCGTCCTGATCGTACAAGTTGTCCGGCGTGGTGGCGGTGTAGTCGAACCGGAACTGGATGGAGGCGCCGGGGATCTTCCGGAACCGCTCCAGATAGGGCACCAGCTGGTCGGCGGGATAGTCCTTGTACAGCACGCAGTTGATGCGGAAGGGCACCGCCAGGCGGGCCAGCAGACGGTCGTTGGACTCCACCACGTACCGCTGCATGTGGCGGGAGACGTTGATGCAGGTAATCTTGTTTCGGTTCTTCTCGGTGAAAGCCACGATGTCGTCCTCAGACTGGTGCTCGGACACGGGCAGCGTAGTGTTGATGTACACCTTGTGGGTAGTGGGGATGGTGTCCAGCATGACCTGCAGGGACTCCAGATTGGCAAAGGGCTCGCCGCCGGTGAACACGAAATCGCAGTAAGGCGTAATGGCGTCCATCCGCCGGATGCTCTCGCAGATCTTCTCCCGGGAGAAGCCGGTCAAGTCCGCGTATTCGCCTTTGTTGATGCAGAACGGGCAGTGGTTCCCGCAGTCGTAGGGAACGAAGATGGTGACCGTGGCGCCGCCCTCCCGTGTCTTATAGGGATGTTTCATGTCGATCTGACCCCTCAGAAATAAAATATACGCAATATGCGTGAGATGTAAAAAGTACGCAAAAAAAGCCTGTCCACCCGATTTTATGGACAGATAAACATTTTATACGATTTTTCCCCGAAGGTCAAGTGCAAATCTGAAATTTCGGCACGTAAACTATTCCAAAACCGCAGAATCTCCGGCCGTTCCCCGCCCTTTCCATGGGCAGTCTGCACATTTTCCGCCCAGAGCGCCCACCGGAACGGGAAAAGACCGCCCTTTCGGGCGGTCTCCAGGCTGTCGAAAAACCCTGTCTGAAGGAAAAGAGTTCTTTTTTGCAGGGGGGAGTACGAGGGGGCTCCCGCCCCTCGTGTTGGATCGAATGCCTGCAAAAAGCCTGTGTCAGCAGGCGTTTGCGCCGCGCAGCGGCAGCTTTTCAGCCCGCTGCGCGGGCAGAAAAGCGAGGCATTGTGAAGGCTGTCGAAAAAGTCCATCGGACTTTTTCGACAGCCTGAGGCCGCCCTTTCGGGCGGCCTCTTATACGCTCACCACTTCATGGCCTCCACGCCGGTCAGCCAGTCCCGGCCGGCCTGGATCTGTCTCCGGACCTCGCTGGGCGCGGTGCCGCCGTAAGACATGCGGGCGTCCACGCAGGCCTTGATGCTGATGTCCCCCAGAGTCTCCCGGGTGATGCGGCTGTCGATGGCCTGGAGGTCCTCGTCCGTCAGGTCCCCGAAGTCGCAGCCCTTGTGCTCGCAGGCCTTCACCATCCGTCCCACGATGGAGTGGGCCTCCCGGAAGGGAATGCCCTGCTTGGCAAAGTGCTCCGCGATGTCCGTGGCGTTGAGGAAGCCCTGCTGGAAGTGCCGCTGGATGCGGTCCAGACGGAACTCCGTCTTCTCCAGCATATTGGCGAAGATCCGGATGCTGGCCTTCCAGGTGTCGACGGCGTCAAACAGGCTCTCCTTGTCCTCCTGGAAGTCCTTGTTGTAGGCCAGGGGCGTGCCCTTCATCACCGTCAGCAGCTGCATCAGGTCGCCGTAAACGCGGCCCACCTTGCCCCGCAGCAGCTCCGCCATGTCCGGGTTCTTCTTCTGGGGCATGATGCTGCTGCCGGTGCAGTAGCTGTCGTCGATGTCAATGAAACCGAACTCCTGGGAATTCCACCACACGAACTCCTCCGCCCATCTGGACAGGTGCATCATGGAGATGGACGCGTCGCTGAGGAACTCCAGGCTGTAGTCCCGGTCGCTGACGCTGTCCATGGCATTCTCCGTGGGGGCCGCGAAGCCCAGCAGCTCCGCCGTCCGGGCACGGTTGGTGGGCAGGGTGGTCCCGGCCAGGGCGCAGGCCCCAAGCGGGCACAGATCCATCCGCTCATAGGTGTCCATCAGCCGGTCGATGTCCCGGCGGAACATCTGGAAGTAGGCCATGAAGATGAAGCCGATGGTGATGGGCTGGGCGTGCTGGATGTGGGTGAAGCCCACGGTGATGGAGTCGGCGTACTTCTCCGCCTTGGCCAGGATGACGGTCTCCAACTCCATCAGGCGGCGGATGATCTCCCGGATCTCCTTTTTCAGGTACAGCCGCAGGTCCACCTGGCACTGGTCGTTGCGGCTCCGGGCGGTATGCAGCTTCTTGCCCACGTCGCCAATCTCCTGGATGAGCCGGCTCTCGATACCCATGTGGATGTCCTCGTCGTTGACGCTGAACACGATCTCTCCGGAGGTGATCCGCTGCCGGATCTTCTCCAGTCCCGCGATGATCTGGTCCTTCTCCTCCATGGACACGATGCCCTGCTCCCCCAGCATGGTCACATGGGCGATGCTGCCGTCGATGTCCTCGTTATACATTCTCTGGTCAAATCCGATGGAGGCGTTGAACTGCTTCACCAGCTCGTCCATCTCCTTTTCGAACCGGCCTCCCCAAAAACTCGCCATTTCGCTGTTCCTCCCGATGTGTTGATCTTTCTGAAAACCCGGACGTCCGTCTCAGGGACGGGCCTTCTCGGGGACGTATTTGTATTATTATACACCGGCTGTCCCGTCAGTGCAACTGTTTCCGAATCGTCAGGGGCCTTTGTTTTCAGGCAAAAGAGGAGACAGCCCCCGGCTGTCTCCTCTGCATCAATATTCATGATGACAGAACACGGCGCTCATGGTTCTCCCTGTTCCCCGGCCGCGGATCGCGGCCGGAAGTGCGGAGCAGCAGAATGAGCGCGGATGTGTTTTTGATATGAGGCACAAAAAACTCGTCGCAAGCGATTTGACGCTTGCGACGAGTTGGTGCGCGAGGCGGGACTTGAACCCGCACGTCCGTAATGGACACTAGAACCTGAATCTAGCGAGTCTGCCAATTCCACCACTCGCGCGTATCGATATGTAATTCAGCAGTCCCAAAATGGGACCCACCGGAGACTTCTATCTCCGGTGGGAGATTGGTGCGCGAGGCGGGACTTGAACCCGCACGTCCGTAATGGACACTAGAACCTGAATCTAGCGAGTCTGCCAATTCCACCACTCGCGCGCATATGATTGGGAACCTCTGAAGAGGAAATGGTGCGGCTGACGGGATTTGAACCCACACGTCGATTCGGACACCAGCACCTCAAGCTGGCCTGTCTACCAGTTCCAGCACAGCCGCAAATCTCTGTTCCCTGGGGAAGACTGCTTGATTATTATAGCCAGAACAAGTGGATTTGTCAACCACCTTTTTTCCTTTTTCCAGGAATTTTTTTCTTTTGCATCTCACGTCCCCAAAACCAGTCAAAACAGCTCATTTTCTCCAATTTTGAGAATCCGCCAAGGGAGAGACGCGCCTCTCCCCGGCGGGTTTTTCAGCCTTACAGCTGGCTCAGGGTCTCGCCGATGGGGTCGGTGATGACCAGTCCGGCGGCCAGATCCCGGGCCACGGCGGACTTGTTGATCAGCACCAGCTTGTGCCCCCGGTAGTAGTTGATCAGTCCCGCCGCCGGCCAGACGTTCAGGGACGTGCCGCCGATGATCAGCATGTCCGCCTCCGCGATGAGCCGGACGGACCGCTCGATCACGTCCTGGTCCAGCCCCTCCTCGTACAGCACCACGTCCGGCTTCACCCGGCCGCCGCAGCTGCACCGGGGCACGCCCTCCGAGTGGAGGATGAAGTCCAGGTCATAGAACTTTCCGCACTTCTCGCAGTAGTTCCGCAGGACGCTGCCGTGGAGCTCCAGCACGTTTTTGCTGCCGGCGGCCTGGTGAAGTCCGTCGATATTCTGGGTAATGACGCCCTTCAGCTTTCCGGCCCGCTCCCACTCCGCCAGCTTGTAGTGGGCGGCGTTGGGCCTGGCGTCCGGTGCCAGGAGCTTGGCCCGGTAGAACCGGAAAAATTCCTCGGGCTTGCATTCGTAGAAGGTATGGCTTAAAATCGTCTCAGGCGGATACTTCCACTGCTGGTGATACAGCCCGTCGGTGCTGCGGAAATCCGGGATGCCGGACTCCGTGCTGACGCCGGCGCCGCCGAAAAACACGATATTGTCCGATCCGTCCACCAGTTCCTTCAGTTTCGCAACGGCCTCTTTCATGACCGGACCTCCTCCTAATTAATAATGATGTCCTATTTTAGTACGCGGCAAGGAGAATTGCAAATGAATATTCAAATCTTTGGCTCCAGCAAATCCTTCGACTCCAAAAAGGCGGAGCGTTGGTTCAAGGAGCGGCGCATCAAGTACCAGTATATCGACCTGAAGGCCAAAGGCCTGTCCCCCAGGGAGTATCAGGCTGTCCGGAAGGCCGTGGGCTTCGAGGCCCTGGTGGACACGAAATGCCGGGCCTACGAGGACCTGTTCATGGCCTATATCACCCCCGACGCCCGGGAGGAAAAGCTGCTGGAGCATCCGGAGCTGTTCCAGGCCCCCATCGTTCGCAACGGACGGGAGGCCACCGTGGGCTATCACCCGGAGATCTGGGAGAAGTGGGAGTGATACCCTCAGCGGACACCGTCAAAAACAACGGGCCTTCCTCATCGGGAAAGGCCCGCTGTTTCCGCGTTTTCCGTATACGATCCGTATTGAACGATTTGCTTGATTCCGTTATGTATAGGATTTTTCCACATTCACCACGGCGTAGTAGTTGCCGTCCAGCGCCCGGACGGCGTTTTCGATCTTCACCCGGACCTCGTCGTCCGTCAGGCGGAATTTGTAGGGCACCACGGCGTCGAAGATGACGTTGGTGTGGGTGGGACCCGCCACCATGCGGAAATCGTGAATGCTGATCTGGTCATCGATGCACTTCACCAGCGCCGCCACCCGCTCCCGGGTCTCCCCGGTGACGCCGTCGTCGGTGACCACAGGGTCCATGTGGATCACCGCCTCGCAGCCCAGGACCTCCTTCAGCTCCTTCTCCGTGTTGTCGATCTCGTCGTGGAGCTCCAGCACGTTTTCCGACGCGGAGACCTCCGCGTGGAGGGAGATCATCAGGCGGCCGGGGCCGTAATCGTGGACCACCAGGTCGTGGATGCCGATGATCTTGTCATGTGCCATCACCAGCTCCTTCACCCGCTGGACGAACTCCGGGTCCGCGGGCTGGCCCAGCAGGGGATCCAGGGTCTCCTTTCCGGCGTTGATGCCGGACCAGAGGATGAACACCGCCACCAGGATGCCGCACCAGCCGTCGATCATCAGGCCGGTGAACCGGCCCACCAGGGTGGCGAGGAGCACGGCGGAGGTGGCCGCGCAGTCGGAGAGGCTGTCCATGGCGGTGGCCTCCATGGCCACGGAGTGGACCTTCCGGCCAATAGACCGGTTGTAGAGGAACATGTACAGCTTCACGGCGATGGACGCCGCCAGAATGGCGATGACCAGTCCGCCGGACTGCACCGGCTCCGGATGGAGGATCTTGTCCAGGGAGGACTTGGCCAGCTCGAAGCCCATGAGGACGATGAGCATGGCCACCGCCAGACCGGACAGGTACTCCAGACGGCCATGGCCGAAGGGGTGCTCCCGGTCCGCCTTCTGGCCGCCCAGCTGGAAGCCCAGCAGCGTCACGGCGGAGGAGCCGGCGTCGGACAGGTTGTTGAAGGCGTCCGCCGTGATGGCGATGGAGCCGGAGATCTGTCCGGCGAAGAATTTGCCTAGGAACAGCAGGATGTTCAGACAGATGCCCACCGCGCCGCACAGGACGCCGTAGGCCTTCCGGACGGCGGCGGATTCGGTGTTTCCGCCGTCCCGGATGAAAATACGGGATAACAGTGAGATCATGTCGGTCGGGTCCTTTCCGTGCCCGCCTGAAACGGCGGGTGATACGATTTATTTCTTTCCGGGGATCACCAGCCGCAGGTGGCAGCACAGATCATCCAGATCGCTGTCGGTGGCGGCGGGGATGCGGAGCTTGGCGCCGCAGTCCCGGCACACCAGATCCACCGCGCTGCGGCGGATCTCCATGCCGTACCGGGCGGAGCCGCAGCCGCAGGTGATGCCTTTGTCCCGGGAGGCGATCTCCTTCAGCTCCGACAGCACCTCGTACATGATGACGCTGTCGGCGAAGGCCTCCGGACCGGTGCCGTCCTCGCTCTGCTTCTCCTTTTCCGCCAGGATCGCCAGCTCCCGCAGGTTCTTCTCCACAATGCCCTCCGTGCCGATGAAGCAGGAGAACTGCTTGGTCTTGGCACAGGCCAGGCCGATGCCCGGTCCCTCCGTCAGCTGCTCCGGGGTGCAGACCGCCTCGTGGGTCTCCCCGCAGATGCCGCAGGGCACATAGATATGGTACTTCTCCCCGTCGAACTTCACCTCCAGGGCGGAGTCCCCCTCCTCGCAGGCCACCTCGGCGTTGGACGCCTCCAAGGCCTCCAGGCTGCGGCTGGCCATCACCGTCCGTCCGCACTGGGGACAGAGGTAGCCGAAGGTCCGCATATGCTCGCTCATATGATTCCTTCCCTTCCCGCGGCGTCCGTCTCTCCGGGCCGCGTCAGATTTCCATTGAAAGGAGATTATACCACTTCCGGAAAATGATGTACAGTCATTTTTTGCGCTTTCTTTGGATAAAAATTGCCGGTTTTCCGGTCTGAGATTTCATATTTTGCCGCCGCGGGGGGAACACTGGATAGCAACATTGAAACATGAGGTGATTTCATTGTCCACAAAGCGAATGGGACGGCAGACCGTGGCGCTGGCCGCGCCGCCCTCCGTGGTGTCCTTCGCCAACATCGGCGGAAAGTTCGAGGGAAACGGCCCTCTGGCGGACAGCTTCGACGAGCTGAACAAGGACTCCTTCTTCGGTCAGAAGACCTGGGAGCAGGGGGAGTCCGTCATGCAGAAGCGGGTGCTGGAGAACGCCCTGAAAAAGGCGGGGCTGGAGAGCGCTCAGCTGGACTATATCCTGGCCGGGGACCTGCTGAACCAGTGCATCGGCTCCTCCTTCGCCCTGCGGGACTTCGGCATCCCCTTCTACGGGCTGTACGGCGCCTGCTCCACCATGGGGGAGTCCCTGTCCCTGGCATCGCTGCTCATCGACGGCGGCTTCGCGGAGCGGTGCGCCGCCCTGACCTCCTCCCACTTCTGCACCGCGGAGCGGCAGTACCGGATGCCGGTTCCCTACGGCAGCCAGCGTCCCCCCGCCGCCCAGTGGACCGCCACCGCCGCGGGCTGCACCATCCTGGCGGCGGAGGGGCCGGGGCCCTACGTCACCCACGTCACCTGCGGCACCATCGAGGACCTGGGCATCTGCGACGCCAATAACATGGGCGCGGCCATGGCCCCGGCGGCCTACAAGACCCTCACCGCCCTGTTCCGGGAGACCCACACCACCCCCAGGGACTACGACCTGATCCTCACCGGCGACCTGGGAGAGCTGGGCCACGCCATCGTCCTGGACTTCTTCCGCCGGGACGGCCTGGACCTCACCGGCAACTACTTCGACTGCGGCATGCTGCTGTACGACCGGAAGAACCAGGACATGCACGCCGGGGCCTCCGGCTGCGGCTGCTCCGCCGCCGTCCTCAACGGGTACGTTCTCTCCGGCATGCGGGCTGGGCGCTGGAAGCGGGTGGTATTCGCCCCCACCGGCGCCCTGCTGTCCCCCACCTCCAGCTTCCAGGGGGAATCCATCCCGGGCATCTGCCACGCGGTGTGTCTGTCCTGCAAGAAATAGCGCCTCTCATGCAGGCCGCTCGTATAAATATGGAAATTATACAAAGATTTTTGTGGATATTTTCGGATTTTGGAGGGTGCTCCAAAATCTGTCGATCAGCTTTTTGCAAGTCTTGACGTTGATTCCTGCATGGTACTATAATGCAGGAAAGAGGGCAAGGGCGCTTCTCTTTGAGGTGCCCCTGCGCTCTTTTTTCATATCCGGAGGCCGCGCCCATCCGGCGTCCGGCCCTGGTAAACCGATCATACAACAGAAATCCCCGGCCGAAAGGAGACTGTGTATTCATGAGCAAGTATACCAAAGAGGACATCCTCCGCATGGTGGCGGAGGAGGATGTTCAGTTCATCCGGATGCAGTTCACGGATATCTTCGGACAGATGAAGAACGTGGCCATCACCGCGTCCCAGATCGAAAAGGCCGTCAACAACCAGATCATGATGGACGGCAGCTCCATTGAGGGCTTCGTCCGCATCGAGGAGTCGGACCAGTACCTGTGGCCGGATCTGGACACCTTCACGGTGCTGCCCTGGCGGCCCCAGTACGGCAAGGTGGCCCGGCTGATCTGCGACGTCCACAACCCCGACGGCACCCCCTTCGTGGGTGATCCCCGGGGCGTGCTGAAGCGGGTTCTGGCCCGGGCGGAGGCCATGGGCCTGGAGTTCAACGCCGGTCCCGAGTGCGAGTTCTTCCTGTTCCAGACCGACGAGAACGGCGACCCCACCATTCAGACCAGCGACCGGGCGGGCTATTTCGACCTGGGTCCCCTGGACCACGGCGAGGGCACCCGCCGGGAGATCTGCCTGGCCCTGGAGGAGATGGGCTTCGAGATCGAGGCCAGCCACCACGAGGTGGCGGCGGGCCAGCATGAGATCGACTTCAAATACGCCCCGGCCCTCACCGCCGCGGACAACATCATGACGCTGAAGCTGGCGGTCAAGACCCTGGCCCAGCAGAACGGCCTTCACGCCACCTTCATGCCCAAGCCCGTGGCCGGTACCGCCGGGTCCGGGATGCACGTGAACATGTCCCTGTTCCGGGACGGAAAAAACGCCTTCTACGACGAGAGCGGCGATAAGCAGCTGTCCACCCTGGCCTATCAGTTCCTGGCCGGTCTGATGGAGCACGCCCCCGGCTTCGTGGCCCTGACCAACCCCCTGGTGAACTCCTACAAGCGGTTCGTTCCCGGCTTTGAGGCCCCCTGCTTCATCGCCTGGTCCGCCGGGAACCGCTCCGCCCTGATCCGCGTCCCCACCCCCCGGGGACAGGAGACCCGGCTGGAGTTGCGGTGCCCCGATCCGTCCTGCAACCCCTATCTGGCTCTGGCCGCCTGTCTGGCGGCGGGCCTGGACGGCATCGAGCGGGGCCTGACCCCGCCGCCGGAGACCACGGAGAACCTGTTCGCCCTGTCCCAGGCGGAAAAGGACGCCCGGGGCATCCGCCGTCTGCCCTCTACCCTGGAGGAGGCCGTGGAGGCCCTGGAGCGGGACAGCGTCATCACCGGCACCCTGGGCAGCCACATCACTGAGCAGTACATTCAGGGCAAGCAGCGGGAGTGGACCGAGTACCGCAACCAGATCACCCGCTGGGAGCTGGAGCACTATCTCATCACCTACTGATCCCGCCGCCGGAACATACCCGCAGGCGCCGCGCAGACGCCTCCGGGAGAACCGCTTCATCAAAACACCGCCAAAGGAGGTCGATGCCATACGGACAGGATCATCGTTGCGTTCGCCAACGCCGAAGCGCAGCGCCGCATCTCCAAGATCCTGGAGTCCGGCGGCTGCCGTCCCGCGGTGTGCTGTTTCTCCGGCGCCGATGTCATCCGGGCCGTCCGGAAGCTGGGCTCCGCCGTGGTGATCTGCGGCTTCAAGCTCCGGGATATGACCGCCGGAGACCTGGCCGCGTCCCTGCGGGGCACCGCCGCCCTGCTGGTGGTGACCTCCCCGGTGTATCTGGACATGTGCGGCGGAGACAATCTCTACAAGCTGCCCACGCCGGTGGCCCGGGCGGACTTCTTCTCCTCCCTCCGGATGATCCGGGAGCTGGAGGAAAAGCAGCTCCACCCGCCGGTGATCCAGCGCCGGGCCTCGGAACAGCAGGTGGTGGACCGGGCCAAGGAGCTGCTCATCAACGTCAACCGCATGACGGAGAGCGAGGCCCATCGCTTTTTGCAGAAGCGCAGCATGGACACGGGCCTGCGCATGGTGGAGACCGCCCAGTACATCATCAACACCTACGGCCGCTGAGGCGGCCGTTCGTGTCTCACCCGTCAGAATTCCCGGTTCGGGAATTACATAAATCGTTCCCCCCGACTAGTGAAACACAAAGGAGAGATTCCCAATGGCCGAGCAGAGAACCCCCGGGCCCTGGAGCCCGGAATTTGAGCATGACGCCTGCGGCATCGGCGCCGTCGTCAGCATCCACGGCATCAAGACCTACGAGACTGTGGACAATGCTCTGAAGATCGTGGAAAAGCTGGAACACCGCGCCGGCAAGGACGCTGCCGGTGAGACCGGCGACGGCGTGGGCCTGATGATCCAGGTCCCCCACAAGCTGATGGTAAAGGCCGCGGCGGCGGAGGGCATCGTTCTGGGCGGCGAGCGCGACTACGGCGTAGGCGTGTTCTTCTTCCCCAACGACGACCTCAAGCGGGCTCAGGCCAAGAAGATGCTGGAGATCATCGTGGCCAAGGGCGGCATGGAATTCCTGGGCTGGCGGAATGTACCCACCCACCCGGAGGTTCTGGGTCAGCGGGCGCTGGACTGCATGCCCACCATCTGCCAGTGCTTCGTGAAGCGTCCGGCGGACTGCGCGCCGGGCCTGGACTTCGACCGGAAGCTGTATGTGGCCCGCCGGGAGTTCGAGCAGTCCAACAACAACACCTACATCCCCTCCTTCTCCAGCCGGACCATCGTCTACAAGGGCATGTTCCTGGTGGGGCAGCTGCGGAAGTTCTACGTGGACCTGACGGACCCGGACTGCGAGAGCGCCATCGCCCTGGTCCACTCCCGGTTCTCCACCAACACCACTCCCAGCTGGGAGCGGGCCCATCCCAACCGCTACATTCTCCACAACGGCGAGATCAACACCATCCGCGGCAACGTGGACCGGATGCTGGCCCGGGAGGAGACCATGTGCTCCGCCGTCCTGGAGGACGACATGGACAAGATCCTCCCGGTGGTGGACCAGAGCGGCTCCGACTCCGCCATGCTGGACAACACCCTGGAGTTCCTGATGATGAACGGCATCGAGCTGCCCCAGGCGGTGATGATGTGCATTCCCGAGCCCTGGGCCAACGACCGGCAGATCGACCGGGAGAAGCGGGACTTCTACCACTACTACGCCACCATGATGGAGCCCTGGGACGGCCCCGCCGCCATCGTCTTCTCCGACGGCGACACCGTGGGCGCCGTGCTGGACCGCAACGGCCTGCGGCCCTGCCGGTGGTACATCACCGACGACGACTATCTGATCCTCTCCTCCGAGGTGGGCGTGCTGGACATCGATCCCGCCCGCATCGTGAAGAAGTCCCGGCTGCGCCCCGGCAAGATGCTGCTGGTGGACACGGTGAAGAAAAAGCTGGTGGACGACGAGGACATCAAGCGGAAGTACTTTCACCAGCGGCCCTACGGCGAGTGGCTGGACGCCCATCTGGTCTATCTGAAGGACCTGAGCATCCCCAACCGCCGGGTGGAGAAGCACTCCCAGGACATGCGGGACCGGCTGTACAAGGCCTTCGGCTACACCTACGAGGAGGTGAAGGACTCCATCCTTCCCATGGCCCGCACCGGCGCGGAGCCCGCCTCCGCCATGGGCGCGGACATCCCCCTGGCGGTACTCAGCGAGGTCCATCAGCCCCTGTTCAACTACTTCAAGCAGCTCTTCGCCCAGGTGACCAATCCCCCCATCGACGCTATCCGGGAGGAGATCGTCACCGACACCACCATCTACGTGGGCTCCAGCGGCAACCTGCTTCAGGAGCAGCCGGAGAACTGCACCATGCTCCAGCTCGCCAGCCCCATCCTCACCTCCGTGGACCTGATGAAGATCCGGTACATGAACAAGCCCGGCTTCAAGGTGGCCACTATCTCTCTGCTGTACTACAAGGGCTCTCCCCTGGAGAACGCCGTGGAGCGGCTGTACGTCACCTGCGACCGGGCCTACCGCAACGGCGCCAACATTCTGATCCTGTCCGACCGGGGCGTGGATGAGAACCACGTGGCCATCCCCTCCCTGCTGGCGGTGTCCGCCCTCCAGAAGTATCTGGTGCGCACCAAGAAGCGCACCGCCGTCTCCTTGATCCTGGAGAGCGCCGAGCCCCGGGACGTCCATCACTTCGCCACCCTGCTGGGCTACGGCGCCACCGCCATCAACCCGTACCTGGCCCAGGAGTGTGTGGAGGAGATGGTGTCCATCGGCCTGCTGGACAAGGACCCCGGCGCCGCCATCGACGACTACGACAGCGCCGTCCTCCACGGCATCGTGAAGATCGCCTCCAAAATGGGCATCTCCACCATCCAGTCCTATCAGTCCGCCCAGATCTTCGAGTGCGTGGGCATCAACCACACCGTCATCGACAAGTACTTCACCAACACCGTCAGCCGCGTGGAGGGCATCGGTCTGGAGGAGATCGGCGAGGGCGTGGAGTGGAACCACAACCAGGCCTTTGACCCCCTGGGCCTGGGCTACGACACCACTCTGAACTCCATGGGCGCCCACAAGTTGCGGTCCGGTCCCGACAAGGAGGACCACATGTACTCCCCCAAGACCATTCTGCTCTTGCAGAAGGCCGCCAGGGAGGGCAGCTACGAGACCTTCAAGGAGTACTCCGCCCTGGTGGACTTTGCCGATAAGCCCCACACCCTTCGCGGCCTGCTGGGCTTCAAGTACGATCCCGACGGCGGCATCCCCATCGACGAGGTGGAGCCGGTAGAGTCCATCGTGAAGCGCTTCAAGACCGGCGCCATGAGCTACGGCTCCATCTCCCAGGAGGCCCATGAGTGCATGGCCATCGCCATGAACCGCATCGGCGGCAAGTCCAACTCCGGCGAGGGCGGCGAGGACCCCGCCCGGTTCGGCACGGAGCGGAACTCCGCCATCAAGCAGGTGGCCTCCGGCCGCTTCGGCGTCACCAGCGAGTACCTGAACAGCGCCGACGAGATCCAGATCAAGATGGCCCAGGGCGCCAAGCCCGGCGAGGGCGGCCAGCTGCCCGGCAAGAAGATCTATCCCTGGGTGGCCAAGGCCCGGTACTCCACCCCCGGCGTGGCCCTGATCTCCCCGCCGCCCCATCACGACATCTACTCCATTGAGGACCTGGCCCAGCTGATCTACGACCTGAAGAACGCCAACCGCCACGCCCGCATCAGCGTGAAGCTCTGCTCCGAGTCCGGCGTGGGCACCATCGCCTCCGGCGTGGCCAAGGCCGGCGCCCAGGTGGTGCTGATCTGCGGCTACGACGGCGGCACCGGCTCCGCCCCCAAGAACTCCATCCACGGTGCGGGCCTGCCCTGGGAGCTGGGCGTGGCGGAGACCCACCGGGCCCTCATCGAGAGCGGCCTGCGGAACCAGATCGTCATTGAGGCGGACAGCAAGCTGATGACCGGCCGGGACGTGGCTATCGCCTGTATGCTGGGCGCCGAGGAGTTCAGCTTCGCCACCGCCCCCCTGGTGACCATGGGCTGCTGCATGATGCGGGTCTGCAATCTGGACACCTGCCCCGCCGGTATCGCCACCCAGAACCCCCAGCTGCGGAAGCGGTTCGCCGGAAAGCCGGAGTACGTCATCAACTTCATGTACTTCGTGGCCCAGGAGCTGCGGGAGTACATGGCCAAGCTGGGCATCCGCACCGTGGAGGAGCTGATCGGCCGCAGCGACCTGCTGCAGGTCCGGGAAAAGCTGGTGACTCACCGGGCGGAGACTCTGGATCTCAGCTTCATTCTGGACCATCCCTACGGCGAGAACCCGCCCCACTTCGACCCCTCCGCCGTGTACGACTTCCATCTGGAGAAGACCAAGGACGTCAGCGTCCTGCTGGAGAAGCTGGGCAAGAGCCTCCGGGGCAAGAAGACCGGCAAGCTGGATCTGAACGTGTCCTCCACCGACCGGGCCTTCGGCACCCTGTTCGGCTCCGAGATCACCCGTCAGTGCGGCAATTCCCTGCCGGACGACAGCTACGTGGTCACCTGCCACGGCGGCGGCGGACAGTCCTTCGGCGCCTTCATCCCCAAGGGCCTGACCCTGGTGCTGGAGGGCGACTGCAACGACGGCTTCGGCAAGGGTCTCTCCGGCGGCAAGCTGGTGCTGTATCCGCCGAAGACCAGCAAATTCGAGGCCAGTGAGAACATCATCGTGGGCAACGTGGCCCTGTACGGCGCCACCAGCGGCAAGGTCTTCATCAACGGCTGCGCCGGTGAGCGGTTCTGCGTCCGGAACTCCGGCGCGGTGGCCGTGGTGGAGGGCGTGGGCGACCACGGCTGCGAGTACATGACCGGCGGCCGGGTGGCCATCCTGGGCCCCACGGGCCGGAACTTCGCGGCCGGTATGTCCGGCGGCATCGCCTACGTGCTGGACGAGAACCATGACCTGTACATGCGCCTGAACAAAGACCAGGTCATCATCGACACCCTGACGGAGAACCACGACATCCAGGAGCTGCGGACCCTCATTGAGGAGCACGTGGCCGCCACCGGCTCTCCCAAGGGCAAGCAGATCCTGGCCGCCTTCAAGTCCTACATCCCCTGCTTCAAGAAGATCATGCCCCGAGACTACGACCGGATGATCCGCTCCATCGCGCAGCTGGAGGAGAGGGGCATGAGCCGGGAACAGGCGGAAGTCGAGGCGTTCTACGCCAGCACGAAGGCATAAGGAGGAAGTACGATCATGGGAAAACCCACTGGATTTTTGGAATATACCCGCCGGGACGTCCCGGCCATCCCGCCGGAGGAGCGCGTTCAGAACTGGGACGAGTTCCACCTGCCCCTGCCGGAGGCCGTCCGGGCCCAGCAGGGCGCCCGCTGCATGAACTGCGGCGTCCCCTTCTGCCAGTCCGGCATGATCTGGGAGGGCAAGACCTTCGGCTGCCCCCTCCACAATCTGATCCCGGAGTGGAACGATATGATCATGTCCGGCAATCTGGGCCACGCCCTGAGCCGGCTGCTGAAGGTCAACAACTTCCCGGAGTTCACGGGACGGGTCTGCCCCGCCCCCTGCGAGGACGCCTGCGTCTGCGGCATCTACGGCAGCCCCATCACCATCCGGGACAACGAGCTGTGCATCATCGAGGACGGCTTCGTCAACGGCCGCGTCAAGCGGCGGCGTCCGCCCCAGTGGTCCGGCAAGAAGGTGGCCGTCGTCGGCTCCGGCCCCGCCGGTCTGGCCGTGGCGGACCAGCTGAATCACAGGGGCCACTCCGTCACCGTGGTGGAGAAGGAGGCCCACGCCGGTGGCCTGCTGACCTACGGCATCCCCAACATGAAGCTGCCCAAGTCCGTGGTCCGGCGGCGCATCGACCTGATGACCGACGAGGGCGTCAGCTTCGTCACCGGCGTGGACGCCGCCGCCCCCAAGACCGCCCGCCGCCTGCTGGAGGAGTATGACGCCGTGGTGCTGTGCTGCGGCGCCGGAAAGCCCCGTCCCCTGGGCCTGGACGCTGAGGGCGTGGCCGGTGTCTGCTACGGCACGGAGTTCCTGAAGGCCGCCGTGGAGCGCCAGCAGTTCGGCGAGACCCCCGCCATCCCCTCCGCCGAGGGGAAAAACGTGGTGATCATCGGCACCGGCGACACCGCCAGCGACTGCGTGGCCACCGCCCTGCGCCAGGGCTGCCGGTCCGTGGTGCAGCTGGTGCGCCGTCCGGAGGCGGATTATCTGGACAAGGACGGCGCTCTGTCCCTGGACTACGCCCATGAGGAGGCTCTGGCCGTCCTGGGAGAGGACCCCCGCCGGTTCGGCGTCCAGGTGCGGGAGCTGATCAAGGACGAACAGGGCGCGCTCACCGGCGTGGTCACCACCGCCGGGGACACCCTGCCCTGCGACCTGCTCATCGGCGCCACCGGCTTCGCCGGGTGCGAGGATAACGTCTGCCGCGCCTTCGGCGTGGAGCAGGACCGGACCGTCAAAACGCGAGAGGGGTCCTACCGGACCAGCGTGGAGAAGGTCTTCGCCGCCGGCGACATGCGCCGGGGCCAGTCCCTGGTGGTGTGGGCCATCGCCGAGGGGCGGGCCGCCGCCGCCGAGGTGGACGAGTACCTCATCGGCTACACGAATCTTGTCTGATGCTTCCGTCCATCGTCTTCCGTCAGAATATATAATTTTCAGAGAACTTTTTGAGCACAATCACAAAAGTCTTGGAAAATTCGCCGGTTGACGGTGGCGGGCAAATCGTGTTAAAGTGTCTCCAACAAAAAGGCAAGGGCGCCTGAGAGAGTTCTGAACTCTCAGGCGCCCCTGCTTTTTTATTTTTCCAGCGAAACGTGTGTTTTACGAAAGGGGAAAGATCTTATGGACATGTCAGTATGGTTTTTGGTAGGAGCGGTATTGGTGTTTTTCATGCAGTGCGGCTTCGCCATGGTGGAGACCGGCTTCACCCGCGCCAAGAACGCCGGCAACATCATCATGAAAAACCTGATGGACTTCTGCATCGGCACCGTGGTCTTCATGTTCCTGGGCTACGGCATCATGAACAGTGAAAACTACTTCTTCGGCGTCATCGGTATGCCGGACTACCAGCTGTTCACCGACTTCTACGGGTTCAACTGGTCCAACTTCTTCTTCCAGCTGGTGTTCTGCGCCACCGCCGCCACCATCGTCTCCGGCGCCATGGCCGAGCGCACCAAGTTCCTGTCCTACTGCATCTACTCTGCCGTCATCAGCGCCGTGGTGTATCCCATCGAGGCCGGCTGGGTGTGGAACGGACAGGGCTGGCTGGCCAACCTGGGCTTCGTGGACTTCGCCGGTTCCACCGTCATCCACATGGTGGGCGGCATCGCGGCCCTCATCGGCGCCATCATCCTTGGGCCCCGCATCGGCAAGTACACCAAGAAATCCGACGGCACCGTGGAGGTCCACGCCATTCCCGGTCACTCCCTGACCCTGGGCGCTCTGGGCTGCTTCATCCTGTGGTTCTGCTGGTACGGCTTCAACGGCGCCGCCGCCTCCGATCCCGCCCAGATGGCCTGGATCCTGGGCAACACCACCATCGCCCCCGCCGCCGCCACCGTGGCCTGCATGATCTTCACCTGGGTCAAGAGCGGCAAGCCCGACGTGTCCATGTGCCTCAACGCCTCCCTGGCCGGTCTGGTGGCCATCACCGCCCCCTGCGCCACTGTGGACGCCCTGGGCGCCTTCATCATCGGCATCGTGGCCGGTATCCTGGTGGTCCTGGTGGTGGAGCTGCTGGACTTCAAGCTGCACATCGACGATCCCGTGGGCGCCGTGGGCGTTCACTGTGCCAACGGCATCTGGGGCACCGTGGCCGACGGCCTGTTCAACACCGAGAGCGGCCTGTTCTACGGCGGCGGCTTCGCCCACCTGGGCGTCCAGATCCTGGGCTTCGCCTCCGTGGCCCTCTACACCGCCATCGTCATGACCGTCGTCTTCAAGGTCATCAAGGCCACCGTGGGCCTGCGGGTCTCCGCCGAGGAGGAGATCATGGGCCTGGACGTCACCGAGCACGGCCTGACCTCCGCCTACGCCGACTTCCTGCCCTCCGCCCCCGGCGTCCTGGGCAGCGAGACCCTCAGCGGCCCCGTGGATGTCACCGGTCTGGAGCCCACCAAGCTGAGCCCCTCCACCGTCACCGTGGAAGGCGAGGCCCCCAAGATGACCAAGGTCTCCATCATCTGCAACGAGGAGCGCTTCGGCATCCTGCGGGACACCATGGCCGCCATCGGCGTCACCGGCATGACCGTCTCCAACGTCATGGGCTGCGGCGAGCAGCTGGGCAAGACCGGCCAGTACCGCGGCGTCGAGATGAGCATGAACCTGTTCCCCAAGATCCAGGTGGATATCGTGGTCTCCAAGGTGTCTCCCGGTCTGGTGGTGGCCGCCGCCCAGAAGGCGCTGTACACCGGCCACACCGGCGACGGCAAGATCTTCGTCTACAACGTGGAGAACGCCGTGAAGGTCCGCACCGGCGAGATCGACTACGACGCCCTCCAGGATCAGAGAAGATAACCTCTGCCCGGAGCATCAAACAAACGCAACGCCTGAGAGCCGGGCCGTCGGAATGACGGCCCGGCTCTCAGGCTGTCGAGAAACCCGGTTGCGCAATTAGGCGGCAACCGGGTTTTCAGCACATATTCGGGAAAATAGAATCGAAAATAGGAAATGGGCGAGACCATCCCAAATTTTGTGTAAACCTCCGATGTGGTGTAGAATAGAAGCACCACATCGGAGGTATTACATATGGCCAGAAAGAATCGTACCCCAGAAGAAAATGCACGT